>NZ_JARRQY010000006.1:0-122499 GCF_037381185.1 Acidihalobacter sp. | reverse complement strand
GAGCCCATGGCTTTCGCAACCGCGCTCGCTTTCATAACGCCATCTACTTCCATCTCGGCGGCCTCGATCTCTACCCCAATCGACTCATAAATCGGTCAGTCACCCACTCAATCCGGTGAGGTCCCTCCGAAAGAAACACCGCTCGTTTCGTTTCGGCCAAAGATTTCGCAAGCGTGGACTTCCCGGCTCCCATCTTGCTCCAAAATAAAGGGTCGCTCGTTCATCCACTATGACTATCCGCAAAAATGCGGGCGGGTTCCCCGAGCGCGAAGGTCGCCTTTCGAATCGCTCCGTCTGTAACCTCGTAGATACAGAGCATTTCGACTGTGCCGAGGCCTTCTGGAAAGTTTCTGGTAATGCGCTCGTGATCCACCACGATGTTTCCCATAACGGTCCGCTTGAGCAATGCCGCTTGCAGGTCCGGTTCGGCAAAACGGGCTTCCATACGCTGGCGCATCTGTTCGCGGCCTGACGCCATGATGTTTCCGTGCAACTCGAATTGCTGAGCATCAATCGAGTACGTGTTCAGCCATGCTTCGATGTCTTTCGCGTTGTACGCATCCAATTGCTGTTGAACGACCTGTTCAGGGGTGACCATCGAACTCTCCAAATCAGGCAGAAGCTCACATAGGGCTTGAATGTGACTGTCGAGATGTCTCTTGGTTCTCCCATTGTTCGTAAAGCACAAATTCCGTCGGCGATTCGATGTTCTGGTTGAAGGAATAGGAAATACACCCGGGCCTCTTTCCTCTAGTCTCATCTGTCAGCAAGGCGGCCATTTCCGTATATTCCGCCAACTTTTCCCTCTTGACTCTTGCGTGAATCATGATCGTCAGCATGACGGTTGTCCCTGTGGCGACAAAAATAGTCCAAATGTGCTTTGTGGCATGTCTGGCTCACACATTTGATTGGCAGGCTTATTTCGATGGTATTGTCCAGCCCTTGCGATAAAAAACCGGGCAGTTATGCGTCACCATGAATTTGACATTCCTCAATTGATTGTCTCTTTTCAGATTGGTCCATGCCGAACCGCACGCATCAGGAATGTCATTTCCACCGGTTACTGGCAATCTCCATCCTTCCCGATAGAGATTTGAGCAATTATTCTTGATCAAGGTTCTCAAGTCATACAGGTCATCTGTCATTGCGATCTCATTCCAGGCTTTTTCACAGCCCGGTATCGCAAAATCCTTTTGCGATCCGGTGGCAGGGCGTGCCCCATAAGACTTGACCGATACTACGGCGCAGGACTGAAGAGTCACAGCCAACAGGCCGGCTAGCAGTAACATTATTCGTTTTCTTATCGTTTTTATCACTTTACAACCTTCATCGTGGTTTTAACGATTGAACTCGGGCGGCTAATGCCACAAAGCGGAGAAGAGGCGGCGCAGTGTTGGGCGACACATCAGGCAACAGTGATGTCACCAAGCCACCTAGCAGTTCAACTGCCGAGTTTTTGATCGGGCGCCAGGGCGACAGGTTTTTGCAGCACGCGCCAGGTTGTCGGGTCCGACCAACCATTGTTTAACCAAAAGGCGTTTCCTTGATGATTGTCGTTGTATACAAAGATATTGCAGCGAGGAATGCCGGCTTCTGCAAGATGTTCGAACGCATAGTCAAGCAGACGTTTGGCTATGCCTTGGCCCCTATACTCAACGGCAACAGCAAGATGCTGGATCGAGCCTGCGCGACCATTGTGGCCACACAAGATGGTACCGATGATATTGCCGACCGTGTCGGTAGCAACGGCGCTGAAACCAGGGTTTCTGTCAAGGAACGCAGAGATGGCTCCGGGTGTGTCCGATTCATTCAAGCCAAGACCTTCAATCCGGAACCAAAGGTCAATCGACGGTTGATAATCCTCGAATGTGAAGGCTCTGATCAACATTTAGGGCGTTAAAAATCTTCTGGAAAATGTTATTAAAGAGCTGCGAAAGGTGCGCAGACGACGAAATCAGCCCACTTGCCAGAGAATTGTTCCTCTTCCACTCGGCAGGTATCTTTGGCCGTGAATGTGCGTAAAAGCTCTTTCATGCCGCTTCCAGAATTAGGCCGAGATTGGGCTTGTTACTCAGAGATCCAAGCTTTTTCCCCAGTACAAACTCATTGGGAAACTCTTCTAAATCCCCCTCGCCTCTCGGATTGTCTCGTAGGCCTGCTTGATCTGCTGGGTCTTCTCGGTCGCCAGCTGGATCATTTCTTCGGGCAGACCTTTCGACACCAGCTTGTCGGGATGGTTCTGGCTCATCAGCCGCCGATAGGCACGTTTGACCTCGTCGTTGCTGGCCGACTCCTCAAGCTCCAGCACGGCGTAGGCCTGCGCGACGCGGGACTGCGGCACGTCGATTTCGGGTCCGGCCCTTCCCTGTCCGCCAACGCTACCGGCCATTCCCATGGCTGCCGCCACGCGTGCGAACAGAAGCTGGAACTTCAGTTGCGAGAAACCGAGCCGCTGGGAGATATGCTGCAGCAAAGCACGTTCGGCGTAGTCGAGCATGCCGTCCGCCAGCGCGGCGCTGATCTGTATTTCGAGGAACATCTGGACCAGGGTGCTGCGCCTGTGCACGACGCGCTTGAGCTGTTCGAGCACGGCCTCCAGATCGAAATCCTCCGACTTGCCCTGATTGAACAGGTCGATGGCGGCGCGGCGCTGGGCGTCGTTGAGCTGCATGTGCTGCATGATGTTGCGGGCCATCTCGATCTCGCGCTCGCTGACGCGGCCGTCGGCCTTGGCGATATGCCCCATCACCGCGAAGGTGGCGGTGAAAAACGCTGCCTGCGTCGTGGACTGCTGATCGGACAGCCGCGCCTGATTCGTGTCGTACTGATCCTTCTTGCGGTCGACCTGATGCCCGATCACGCCTCCCAGCATCGCGCCCAGCGGTCCGCCGAGCGCGAAGCCCACGGTGGCACCGAGTCCTTTGCCCCACCAGCTCATACCTTAGTCTCCCTGTCCGGCTGCTTGCCGTAAGTCTTGAAGCTTTCGATGACTTTGCCCATTTCGGCCTCATCCAGCAATACCGGTTCGCCGTTCTGGCGAGCGAGCAGGTATTGCCGAGCGAGGGTTTCCACTTCGACCGCGAGAGCGATCGCGCGTTCCAGATCGGCGCCGTAACAAAGAATGCCGTGGTTGGCCAACAGGCAGGCCTTGCGATCGCGCAGCGCGGCTACTGCGTTGGCGGAAAGCTCCGCCGTGCCGAAGGTTGCGTAATCCGCGCAGCGAATGTCGTGTCCACCGGCTACCGCGACCATGTAGTGAAAGGCCGGGATATCTTCGTGGCGACAGGCCAACGCGGTGGCGTGCGGGGGATGCGCGTGGGCGACGGCCTGCGCTTCGGGGAAGGCGGCGTACAGATCGCGATGCATGCGCCATTCGCTGGAGGGACGCAGCGTGCCATGCGGGCTGCCGTCGAGATCCATCGGGACCATGTCCTCTGCGCGCAGGCGCTCGACCGGTACGCCCGAGGGGGTGATCAGGAAATCATCGCCGGTACGCACGCTCAGGTTGCCCGAGGTCCCCTGATTGAGACCGGTGCGTTCCAGCCGCTGCATGCCGGTCAGGAGCTGTTCGCCGGGCGTCATGAACGCTCCAACAGGACGTTCAATCCGGTCTCGTCCAGCACTTCGACGCCAAGTTTCTCGGCCTTGTCGAGCTTGGAGCCGGCATCGCGTCCGGCGATGACGGCGGTGGTTTTCTTCGACACCGAACCGCTCACGCGTGCGCCAAGTGCTTCCAGAGCCGCCTTGGCCTCGTCGCGGGTCCGACTCTCCAGCGTGCCGGTGAGCACGTAGGTCGCCCCCTTCAGCGGCCCTTCGCTCTGCGGCTTGGCTTCGGCCCAATGGACGCCTGCCTTGCGCAGCTTGCGGATCACTTCCTGATTGCGCGGCTGCGCGAAGAAGTGACACACGTGCGCGGCTACCGCCGGGCCGACGTCGGCCACCGCCTGCAGGCGCGGGTAGCGGTCCTTGGGCTTGAGCTCCGGATCGTCCTCGCTGCGCAGGTCCTCGCCTGCGGCTTCCTCCAGCGCGTCAAGGGTTCCGAAATGTGCAGCCAGCGCACGCGCCGTGGCCTCGCCGACCTCGCGGATGCCGAGGGCGTAGAGAAAACGCGCGAGCGTGGTGTTCTTGCTGTGGTCGATGGCTCCGATGAGGTTGGCCGCAGATTTGTCGCCCATGCGCTCGATGCCGGCAAGCTGTTCTGCCTGGAGCCCGTAGAGATCGTCAACGTGTTCGACGATGCCGAGTTCGACCAGCTGGTCGACCAGCTTCCCGCCCAGCCCTTCGATGTCCATGGCGCGGCGCGAGGCGAAGTGCAGCAGGGATTCCTTGCGCTGCGCCGAGCAGATCAGCCCGCCCGTGCAGCGGGCCACCGCCTCGCCTTCGGCGCGCACCACCTCGGAGCCGCACACCGGGCACGTGGCGGGCATTTCGATGTTGCGGGCGTTGTCCGGTCTGCGTTCGGCGACCACGGCGACGATCTCGGGAATGACGTCGCCGGCGCGGCGCACGATCACGGTGTCGCCGATACGTACGTCCTTGCGCTCGATTTCGTCCATGTTGTGCAGCGTGGCGTTGCTGACGGTGACGCCGCCGACGAATACCGGCTCCAGACGCGCGACCGGCGTCAGCGCACCGGTGCGCCCGACCTGGAACTCGATGTCGAGCACCTTCGTCAGCTCTTCCTGCGCAGGGAATTTGTGCGCGATCGCCCAGCGCGGTGCCCGTGAGACGAATCCAAGAGTCGCCTGCTGTTCGCGCGAATTCACCTTGTAGACCACACCGTCGATCTCGTACGGCAGGTCCGCGCGCCGGCGCCCTATGTCGCGGTAGTAATCCAGGCAGCCCTGGGCGCCGCACACCACCTTCGCCTCGGGACTGACGCGTACGCCCCACTCGCGCAGACGTTCGAGCATCTCGCTGTGGCGGACCGGCAGTTCGGCGCCTTCGACTTCGCCCCAGCCATAGCAGAAGAACGCCAACGGGCGCGAGGCGGTGACGCTCGGGTCGAGCTGTCGCAGGCTGCCGGCAGCCGCGTTGCGCGGATTGACGAAGGTCTTCTCGCCACGTTCCGCGGCCTTGCGGTTCATTTCCTCGAAGCCGGCCTTGGGCATGAACACCTCGCCGCGCACCTCGAGTACGCGCGGCACGCCCTCACCGCGCAGGCGCAAAGGAATGCTGTGCACGGTGCGAACGTTCTGGGTGATGTCCTCGCCGGTGGTGCCGTCACCGCGTGTGGCCCCCTGCACGAGGCGGCCGTCCTCGTAGCGCAGGCTGACGGCCAGGCCGTCGAGCTTGGGTTCCGCGACGTAGTCCACCTGCTCGTCGCGTTCGAGGCGTTCGCGTACGCGACGGTCGAAGGCGGTCAGCTCATCGTCGCTGAAACAGTTGTCCAGCGACAGCATGGGGATGGCATGACGCACTTCGCCGAAGCCTACGGCCGGTTTGGCGCCGACGCGCTGGGTGGGCGACTCGGGCGTCACCAGTCCCGGATGTCCGGCCTCCAGCGCCTGCAGTTCGCGCATCAGGCGATCGTATTCCGCGTCGGGGACCAGCGGGGCGTCGAGAACGTAATAGCGATAGTTGTGCAGTTCGATCTGCTCGCGCAGTTCGGCTGCGCGCTGTTCCGGAGATGTCGTCTGGCTCACCCTCGCCGGCCTCCGGCGAGGCGTGCCTGGTGCTGAATGAAGGAGCGCACGCGTTCTTCGTAGTGGCTCAGCGTCTGCATCGTCATGGTGCTGCGAGTCTCGTCCTGCAGGCGGCCGCCGAGTTGCTCGGCAAGCCGGCGAGCGCAATCGCTCATGTTGCGGAAGGCAACCATGGGTTGCTCCGGTCCCGGCAGCTGCATGAACAGGCTGATGCCGGGCGTTTCCAGCTCGGAGAAGCTGCTCGGATCGAAAGTGCCGGGATTGATCATGTTGACCACGCTGAACATCGGTGGTCCGGACTTGGATTCCCGGTGATAGATCTGCATCTCGCCGTAGCTCAGATCGCAGCCCTGGAAGGCTTCTGCAATGTGCTCGCCGCCGAAGCTGCCGATGGCCGGATCGGCGACAATGTGGATGATCAGCAGCTCTTCGGGCATGCCCGGCTCGGGTTCGACATGCGTCTTGTCGCGCCTTGCGGGCTTGTGGCGCGATGCGGCACGCTCCAGCGTCGAATGCGATTCATCGGTGCGGACCTCCGCTGTTGCGCCGTCCCGGCCTCTCCCTTCCGAAGCGTCTGTATGTGCCGTCCCGGGTCTCTCACCGGATTTGCGCATGAGCGGATCCGATACATCGTCGTCAACAGGTTCCTGCAATCGCTGGGACAGCCCAGAGACAAAGGAGCGCATACGCGCTTCATAGCGGCCGAACAGCTTGCGCGCAGTATTCCCCGCTCGGTCCGCAAGCGTCGAGTCGTCCCGATCGGCCTCCTGCGGACTCTCCGGCTCGGGCCGAGTGTCGTGCGGCGCCGACGGGCCTTCGGCCGAGCGGGGCTCCTGGTACACGTCCATCGGCGCTTCGGGAGACGTTTCTTCGGTCGTTTCGCATTCAACGTAATCGCCGGTCTGCGCCTGAGCGCTTTGCTCGTCGGCCGCCTCACTCATGCGCCGGTACAGTCCGGAGACGTGGAAGCGCACGCGCTTTTCGTAGCGGCTGAACATCTGCGGCGTCATCGCCGCATGCTGCTCATCCTCCAGTTGCCCGCCCAGGCGCTCGGCGAGCTTGCGTGCGCAATCGCTCATAACACGGAAGGCGACCATGGGCTGATCCGGCCCCGGCAACTGCATGAACAAGGTCACGCCGGGCGTACGCAGTTCGCCGATACGCTCGGGCTCGAAGGTACCGGGTTTGATGCGGTTGACGATGCTGAACATCGGCGCTCCGATGCCGGCCTCCCGGTGGTAGATGCCCTGAGGGCCGTAGCTCAGATCCAGATCGGCAAATGCGGCGACGAGGTCCTCGCCTTTGAAACGGCCGACCGATGGGGCGGCCGCGACATGGATGACCAGAACGTCCTCAGGACAATTATCCTCCTCGTGCGTCGGCTGTTCGCCGACTTCCAATGCAACGCTGGCCGGAATGCCGCGGCCGGCCTCACCGCCCGCGCCTTGCGCAGTTGGCGGCGGAATATCGCGCTCTATGGGACGGACGTCGTCAACCCAACCCTCGTCGTCCGCTTCGGACTCGTCGGAACTCGAAGCCGGCGGCGCAGAAAGCGTCCGCTCCGCCTCGAATCCACCCGCCGCGTCGCTGTGCCCGCCGTGGACCGGACGCACGTCGTCGACCCAGTCGTCTTCCGAGGGCTCTTCGCGCAACTGTGCCGACAGCTCGATGTGTTCATGCACCTGAGGCGCATCGTCATGGGCATCGTCGATCGCGAGGCTGGGCGCATGGCTTGCGGGTGGAAGATCGTCGCGGCTGGCGATGAAAGCGGGTGCTTCTTCGTTGCTAGCGGGTTTCGAGCGAACCGGACGCACGTCGTCGACCCATTCCTCCTCCGAATCCGACAGCCCGAGCACGTCGGGGCCTTCGTCATCGAACCTAGGGTCGTACTGTCCGCGGCCGCCGCGCCCGCGCTTGAGCCATTCACCACGTTTGCCGACGAGGTAGATGCCAACAAGGACGAGAATACCGATAACCAACAGAATCCAACGTAAGGTATCCATGTTCAACTCACTGCCATACGGGCCGCTTCGTCGATATCCACAGCCACCATTCGCGACACCCCGGGCTCGCGCATGGTGACGCCGATCAGGTGGTCGGCCGCCTCCATGCTGACCTTGTTGTGCGTGATCATGATGAACTGCACGCGCTCCGCCATCTCCTGCACCAGCCGGGCGAAACGGCCGACGTTGGCCTCGTCCAGCGGCGCGTCCACTTCATCAAGCATACAAAACGGCGCCGGGTTCAGCTCGAAGATGGCGAACACCAGGGCCACCGCAGTGAGGGCCTTCTCGCCACCCGACATCAGGTTAATGGTCGACAGGCGCTTGCCCGGCGGGCGTGCAAGCACGGCCACGCCGGTCGTGAGCAAATCCTCGCCGGTCATCTCCAGACGTCCCTCGCCGCCGCCGAACAACCGCGGGAACATGTCCTTGAGCCGTCCGTTGACGTGTTCGAAAGTCTCGCGGAACCGGCTGCGCGTCTCGCGGTCGATCTTGCCGATGGCCGTCTCCAGCGTGGTCAGTGCCTCGGTCAGATCGGCGTGCTGGGCGTCCAGGTACTCGGCACGCTCGCTTTCGCTCTGGTATTCCTCGATGGCCGCCAGATTGATTGCCCCCAGCCGCTGAATCTTCTGCTCGAGTTCGGCGACCCGCCTCTCCCAGGCCTGGATACCGGCGTCGGAATCCCGCTCGGTGCGCAGCTGCTCGCGCTCGAACCCGGTTTCGGCAAATTGCTCTCGCAGCGTCTCGCCTCGCACCTTGACCGATTCCAGGGCCAGGCGGCGTTCGCTCTGCTGCTCACGCAGCGATTCGACCTCTCGTTCGATCTCCACGCGCGCCTGTTCGGCTTCGCGCAGCTCCGCCTCGAGGTTCTGCACGGCGGTGCGGGCATCGGCCAGCTCGGCATCGACACGGCTACGCTGCTCGAGCAATCCGGCCAGCGTCTCACCGAGCGTTTCGGCCGGTCCGGCGTCGGCATCCAGCGCCTCACGCAGTTCAACTGCGCGCTGTTCCAGCTGCGCCACCTGCGCGCGCCCGCGCTCGGCTGCCTGATGCGTGGCGCTCAATTCCGTGCGCCGGGCCTCCAGCGCCAATGCCAGGCGGTGATGCTCCTCACGCCGGGCATGCGTACCGCGCCGAGCTTCGTCGAGCGCATTGGACAGCTCTACTCGATGCGAGTTCAGGGTTTCGCGCTCGGCGGCGAGACGTTCCATTTCGGCCACCGCAGCATTGCGCCCGGCGGTCGCGTCCTGCAGCGATTCGAGGTCACGCGCGTGGCGTTCGTCGACCTCCTCCAGCTCCTGGGCTACAGCCTCCGCCCGTTTCTGCAGCTGTTCCAGACGGGTACGCTGCGAGCCCAGGCGCGCATCGTCGGATGCTAGTGCGCGGTGGGTTTCGTTGACCCGGGCCTGAATCCTGGTCCGCTCTTCCTCATGCTGGCGCAGTGCCGCACGGGTGGCCTCCTGCTCCGTGACCAGGCGCTCGGCATCCGCTTCCAGTACCTTGCGGCGTTGCTGCAGGCGGATGATCTCCTCACCGCGCGCCAGCACGCCGGCATGTTCCTCGTCTTCGCCGGGCAGGCGCAGCCAGCCGCGGCCGACCCATTCGCCGGCGGGGGTGATGAACGACTCACCCGCAGCCAGCTCTGCGCGGCGTGTCAGGGCTTCGTCCAGCCCGTTCACGAGACGCACGCCACCGAGCAATTCGCCAATCGGCCAATCGCACTCGACCTGAGCCGCGAGTTCGCCGGTAGCCGGCGGCATCGTCTCCTTGGCCATGAAACTGCGCGGCGCCGTATCGTCGGCCGCGGCCTCGGCGACCGCATCGAGACGCTCGACGCAAACCGCCCCGAGCTGCGCGCCCAGCACGGTCTCGACCGCCCGCTCCCAACCGCCGCTGACGCGGATGCGTTCTCCCAGGCGAGGCGCGTCGGCAAGCCCTCGCGCCTTGAGCCAGGCCTTGCGGCCGTCCTCCCGCTTGCCCAATGCGGACTGCTGCAGCGCTTCCAGCGAGGCCAGCCGGCCACCCAGGGTCTGCAGTTCGCGCCGAGCGTGATCCAGAGACTGATTGAGGTCACGGCCCTGGGTGCGGGACTGCTCGATGGCTTGTTGGCATTCGGCGAGCTGCGCCTCTTCCTGCCCGACGCGGGTGCGCTGCTCGGCGACGGCGGCTTCAAGGCGCTTGATCTCGCCGTCCACGACCGCGGTGTCCAGCCCGCCGGCCTCGGACTGCAGGCGTTCACGGCGACTGTCCAGCGCTGCGATCTGGCGCTCGAGGTGTTCCATGCGGGTGCGCTCGACCTGTGCCCGCTGCGCGGGTTCGGCGGCGCGCCGGTTGAATTCGTCCCAACCGCTCTGCCATTCGCGCATGGCCTGTTCGGCCTGTTCCAGGCCGGCCAGCGCTTCGGTTTCGGCTTGTGCGGCGGCGGTCAGCGCCGGTTCGCGTTCGGCGACCTCGCCCTCGATCCTTGCGGCCTTGGTCTCGTCCGCCTCCAGCGTACGACGAGCCTCGGCGAGGTTGGCTTCGGCCTGCTCCAGCGCCTGCGAGCGCTGCGCACGCAGGGTTTCGGCGTGTTTGATAGCCTGCTCGGTGCGCGTGATCTCGCCACCGATCTGGTAGTGGCGCCCCTGCACACCGTTGAGCGCTTCGTTACGCTCGTTCAGTTGTTCACGGCCCTTGACCAGCTCGGTCTCGCGTGCCCGTAGACCCGCAATGGTCGCCTCCAGCGCGCTTTGCGAACTCTGGATGCTCTGCTCGCGCTTGGCTGCGTCGGCCTCGATCTCCTCAAGTCGCAGGCCGATGAGTTCGGCGCGCACGCGCCGCTCCTCGCCCTTGAGCGTCTTATAGCGCTCGGCGGTCTGAGCCTGGCGCTTGAGGTGCGAGAGATGCTTGGCGACCTCTTCGCGCAGATCGTCCAGACGCTCCAGGTTCTCGCGCGTGTGACGGATGCGGTTCTCGGTCTCGCGGCGGCGTTCCTTGTATTTGGAAATGCCGGCGGCTTCTTCCAGGTAGACGCGCAGTTCCTCGGGCTTGGCTTCGATCAGGCGCGAGATCATGCCTTGTTCGATGATGGCGTAGCTGCGCGGTCCCAGGCCGGTGCCGAGGAAGATGTCGGTGATGTCTCGGCGGCGGCAGCGCGCGCCGTTGAGAAAGTACTGCGATTGGCCGTCGCGCGTCGCCTGTCGCTTGACGGAAATCTCGGCGTATTGCGCATACTGCCCGCCCAGCGTGCCGTCGGAGTTGTCGAACACGAGTTCGACCGAGGCCTGGCCGACCGGCTTGCGCGCCGAGGAGCCGTTGAAGATGACGTCTTCCATCGATTCGCCGCGCAGATATTTGGCGGAGGATTCGCCCATCACCCAACGCACCGCGTCGATGGTGTTGGACTTGCCACAGCCATTGGGGCCGACGATCGCGACGCGCTGGCTGGAGAGCTGGATGGTGGTCGGGTCGACGAAGGACTTGAACCCTGCCAGTTTTATCTTGCTTAGCCGCATGCGCTGTCCGCGTCGATTCAGAGTGTGACTGGGCGTTATACTGACCGGCTTTCCCGGATTGCCGAAAGCGGCCGCGCGTCGCCCCCGGCAGTCCGCTATTTCGTCACCCAAAGAGGATTGTCCATCCATGGCGACCGAGCCTAGCAAGGAACTCGAAACCTTTCCCAACCCGCAACCGGGGCGCGATTATACCATCCGTATCCGCATCCCGGAGTTCACCTGTCTCTGCCCGGTGACGGGCCAGCCCGACTTCGCCACGCTGCATCTGGAATACATTCCCGAGAAGCGCTGCGTGGAACTCAAGTCGCTCAAGCTCTACGTCTGGGCCTTCCGCGACCAGGGCGCGTTCCACGAAGCGGTCACCAACGAGATTCTGCAGGATCTGGTCGACGCGCTGGAGCCGCGTTTCATGCGCCTGACCTCCGAATTCAACGTACGCGGCGGCATCTACACCACCGTGGTGGCCGAACATCAGGCCGAAGGCTGGGTGCCGCCCGTCCCCGTACAGCTGCCCTGAACCCGTCATGGCCGCTGCGCCCCTGTACATCGGTGTCGACGTCGGCACCTCCGGGGTGCGCGCCATGGCCGTGGACGAGGCGGGCGAAGTGCGGGCCCAGGCCCGCACGTCCCTGCCCCCGCCGATAAGCGGCCCGGCCGGCCGTCAGGAGCAGGATCCGGAGTTGTGGTGGCAGGCGCTTGCGGCCGCCCTTCCTCGTGGCTCCGAGCCGATTGCACTGGCATTGGACGACACCTCGGGCTCGCTGCTGCTGACGGACGCCGACGGCCATGCGCTGCACTCCGCCCTGCTCTACGGCGACCAGCGCGCGACGGACGAGGCGCGGGAGGTCGCCGCGACGGCGCCGGCCGAAAGCGCTGCGCACGGCGCCAGTTCAGCCCTCGCGAAACTGCTCTGGCTGCGCAGGCACGGCATCGGCAAGGCGGCCCATGCGCTGCACCAGGCCGACTGGCTGCTCGGCCGCCTCGGCGCGCCCTGGGGCACGTCGGACGAAAACAATGCTCTGAAGCTCGGATACGATCCGGTCAGCCGGAGCTGGCCGCAGTGGCTGCAGGAACTCGGCGTGCCGGTTGCCTGCCTGCCGCGGGCGCACCAGCCGGGCACGCCTGTTGGGCAACTGAGTGCACGGGCTGCCGCCGCGCTCGGACTGCCCTCCGGCCTGCAGCTGGTCGCGGGGACCACCGACAGCGTTGCGGCCTTCCTCGCCACCGGCGCCAACACGCCGGGCGACGGCGTCAGCTCGCTGGGCAGCACGCTGGTACTGAAGTTGCTCAGCAGCCGGCCGGTGTTCGAACCGGCGCTGGGCATATACAGCCATCGCCTCGGCAAGCGCTGGCTGGCCGGGGGCGCATCCAACAGCGGCGGCGCCGTGCTGCGCGCCTGGTTCAGCGACGAGGAAATCGCCCGCTTCAGCCTGGAACTCGAACCCGACAGCCCGACCGGCCTGGACTACTACCCGTTGCAGTGTCCAGGGGAACGCTTCCCGCTGGCCGATCCCTCCCTCGCTCCGCGTCTGGAGCCACGCCCGGCCGAGCGGCGGGTGTTCTTTCAGGCGATACTCGAAGGCATCGCATCGATCGAAGCTCGGGGTTACGCCCGCCTGACGCAGGCCGGCGCCGACCCGCTCCGCAGCGTGCACAGTGTGGGCGGCGGCGGTGCCAATCCGCTGTGGACCGACATCCGCGAACGCAGACTGCAAGTGCCGATGCTCCCCTCTGCTCAGGTCGAAGCCGCCTACGGCGCGGCGCTCCTGGCGCGCGGGTTGCCGGCCTGAATCCCAGGTCTCCTGTAGGTATTGCAGTCCGCAGAACATCTCGGGTTCACGCTCGGACACTGATACCGGGCATACCGTGCGAGCGCGTAGTGCCGTTTTCGATCACAATCGCACCGTCATCGCTTGCCGCTCAACCGAACAGGCTGCCGGCGGGCAAAGGCACTTTGAAGACGATGTCGAACAGGTAGTAGAACAGCAAGACGACAGCCAGGCCGGACAACGGATAGACCGCCAGGCGCAGCGGCGTCCAACGTTCGTACATGGCGACCGCCATGATGATCAGATAGGCCCCGAGGGCGGATGTCACGAAACCGATGTGGGGCATGGCCAGGGCGGCAACGAACATGCCCGCCAGCAGACCCAGCCGCCGCGGCACCGAGCCGCGCGGGGCACGCGCTTCGCTGGCGGCGTGTCCCAGCAGATTGCGCACCACCAGCAAGGCTGAGAATCCCGTCATGAGCAGAATCACGACATGCGGGAAGATGACTGCCGAGGCACTACCGACACCGAGCATGCTCCACCAGGCGATCGCCCCCACCCCGATGAACATGAGGGCGCCCAGCGTGCCGCGGATGTCGTTGCGATCAGAGGTGGGATGGTTTGCTTTCATCGCCGGTTCCTTTGCGGGCTTTGCGCAGCCGCTTGATCAGCAGCGGATAGAGAAGCGAAAACAGCGTCAGCGCGATGATGCCAATGGTCAGCGGACCGCTGAAAAACGCGACGACGGGATGACCGGTTGCGCTGCCGATCATCCAGCCCTGAACGAAGCCCTGCTCCGCAATCGGACCGAGGATCAGACCCAGGACGATGGGTGACGGTTTGAAACCGAGCCGATCGAGTCCCCAGCCCATGATGCCAAGCCCGATCATGATCACCACGTCCGCAACGCTGTTGCGGATGGCATAGGTGCCGATGATGGTCATGAACGCCACGACCGGCACCAGCACCGCCTTGGGAAAGCCCACGATGGATCGGAAGGCGTAGCGGCCGATCAACAGTCCGATAGGCAGCATCAGGAGGGTGGCGATGAACAGCCCGTAGATGAACGTGTAGACGATCGCACCTCCGGCGGACGAGAACAGCTCGGGGCCGGTATGAATGCCCTGCACCAGCAGCGCACCCAGAATCACCGCATCCGGCGGCGTACCCGGAATGCCCAGCACCAGGGTCGGAATCATGCCGCCGCCGACGGTCGCGTTGTTGGCCGATTCGGTAGCCTGGATACCGTTCGGCTCCCCTTTCCCGAACCTTTCCGGATGGCGCGACGCGCGCCTGGCCTCGGAGTACGACACCAGGCTTGCGATGGAACCGCCCGCGCCGGGCAGAATCCCGGTCAGCGTTCCAAGCACGGAACTGCGCAAGAGATTGAACTTGCCCGTGCAGCACAGTCCGAACGCCTCGCGCAGGCGGAATCCGCGACTCTCGCCGGTCACTTCCAGATGTCGTTCCGGACGCGCCACGAGGTCGATCAATACCGGGATGCAATACAGGCCGATGAGACCGGACACTACATTGATACCGCCAAGCAGCGTGGCCGAGTCAAAGGTGAAGCGAGGTGCCCCGCTGATCGGCGCGACCCCGACGCAGGACAGCAGCAGGCCGAAGGACGCTCCGATCAGCCCTTTGATGAGTTGTCCTTCGGAAATCGCGGAAATCAGCGTCAGGCCGAAAATCGCAAGCCAGAAATACTGCACCGGGCCGAAAGCCAACGCTACGTGCGCCAGCGGCGGTGCGAGCAGCAACAGGGCTGCCGCGCCTACCAGTCCACCGACCACGCTCGCCAGGCAGGCCAGGGTGACCGCGAGATCGCCGTCGCCACGCTTGGCCATCGGGTAGCCGTCGAAGGTGGTGGCGATCGCCGAGGGCGTTCCCGGCGTATTGAGCAGGATGGCGGCATAGGCGCCGCCGTAGATCGCTCCCGTATATATCGCGCCCATCAGCAGCAACGCGGAGGCCGGATCCATCGAGAAAGTCAGAGGAACCAGCACCGCGATCGCCATGGTCGCGGTCAAACCCGGTATCGCGCCCAACACCGTGCCGGCCACCACTCCGGCGAGCGATAGCATCAATCGGAACGGCGTTACGGCGTCGACAACATATTCCAGTCCCAGCATCGGATTACCCTGTCTGCAGCGAAGAGAGCGCCGCCCGGCGCAACACCGGGCAGCAACGACGGCTATTTGATGACGCCGGCGGCCTTGCCGAGCCGGATGTACTCCTTGGTCTTCTGCCGCATGAACGCGCCTACTTTCTTGTATGGCACGTCGATGAGCACGAAGCCCCGGTTTTCCATCTTCTTCTGGAACTCCGGATCGGCGTTGATTCTGCCGATCAGATCGGAGACCTTCATCCGCATGGCTTCAGGGGTCGACTTGGGTACGGCAATACCCCGGTAGGTTCCACCGATCATATCGATGCCTTTCTCCTTGAAAGTGGGAACGTCCGGGAACAGCGGCACCCGCTTCTCGGTCGCTACGGCCAGCATGCGCACATCGCTCTTGTGATTGGCCGCCACCGTGCTATAGCCCCACTCCGCCTTGACCTGCCCGCCCATCAACGCGGTAAACGCCGCGCCGGTTCCCTTGAACGGAATATAGGTGGTCCTGGTGCCGGTAGCGTCGTCGAAACGCGAGTTCGCCAAGTCGTTGGCGGTCCCCTTTCCCGAGCCGGAGAAGGTCAGCTGCCCCGGATGGCTCTTGGCGTAGTCGATCAGATCCTGAAGCGTCTTGAACGGGCTGTCCTTGCGCACCAGAATGGCGTCGGGCGTGTACTCGAACATGTATACCGTGGTGATGTCCGAGGTCTTGAACCCGACGTTACCCATCAGCGGCTTGATAATGATGTGGGGCAGGTTGACGCCCATGATGTTATAGCCGTCGCCCTTCATACCGTTCAGCTGCGACCAGCCGACCGCCCCGCCTCCGCCGGGCTTGTAGCTGATGATCAGATCCTCCCCTGTCAGTTTCTTGAAAAAGGGCTGCTGCAGGCGCGCGGTGATATCCGACTCTCCGCCGGGGCCGAACGGAATGACATATTGCACGGGTCTGCTGGGATACTTGTCAGCGGCCCACGCGACGGGCAGCAAACCCAGCGTGCTCAACGTAAGGGCGATACCCCCAAACAGTGCTTTTTTACGGCTCAACATAATCCCTCTCCTCCTACGCTCTTCTGTTTGCCTGCGTCACTTGCACGATCAGGTTTCCGGCTAGGCCGGCCCCGATACCTTGCCCCCATACATAACCAAGGGGTCTTCCGAGATGGTGAGATGCGCGTGCTTGTTTATGCATGCCTCCGGCAGCCGGACCGTTACTTGCTGCCACCGAAGTTTTGTCAGTTCCCTCCCGTGACTTCAGTCGATTTGCCCATCGCACAATCGGCCCCTCAGTCCCGCCCATCCGCCCGACGTTCAATCTCCTCGTACAAGGTGTCGGGAATGTCGAGCCCATTTTCGAGATTATGCGAGCGGTTCAGCAGACGGCGTTCGCCCGGCAGGCGCGCCCCCGCCTGTCCGGTAACTGCCGTTAATAGCAACTCCAGACGCTGATAGTAGTCGGCACCGGCCAT
This sequence comes from Acidihalobacter sp., assembly GCF_037381185.1. Taxonomy (NCBI): domain Bacteria; kingdom Pseudomonadati; phylum Pseudomonadota; class Gammaproteobacteria; order Chromatiales; family Ectothiorhodospiraceae; genus Acidihalobacter; species Acidihalobacter sp. The sequence goes on along the minus strand of NZ_JARRQY010000006.1, from coordinate 106,003 downwards.
CTTGATCGGATCGAACAGGAGAAACAGCTGCCCGACCCGCGGCGGATCGCCCTCTGCAGTGAAAAACGAACTGGCTTCGAAACCGAACTGCGCTCCGGTGAGACCCGCTGCCATGATCTCCACTGCGAGAGCGAGGGCCGCACCCTTGGCGTCGCCGAGCGGCAGCATGGTGCCGCCGTCCAGCACGGCTTGCGGATCGGTGCTCGGCTCTCCGGCGGCGTTGAGTGCCCAATTATCCGGTATGGCTTCACCCCGGTCGCGCGCCACCATCACCTTGCCTCGCGCAACCTTGCTCAGCGACAGATCGACCACCAGCGAAGGCTGTTCCAGCCGAGGAGTAGCGAAGGCGATCGGGTTCGTACCGTATACGGCGGCGGCACCTCCCCACGGGGCTATTGCAGCTGGAGAGTTGCCGAAGGCGAGTGCGACGGCCCCCTGTTCGGCAGCACGTTCGACGTGATGGCCGGCAACGCCGAAGTGATGCGAGTTCCGTACCGCCAGCGCGACCGCTCCGACTTCCTGCAAGCGTTCCAGCGCCGCCTTCATGCCGTCTTCGATGGCCGGGAACGCGAAACCGCAACAGGCGTCGCTGCGGACCACGGCCGGAGCGGCAATATGCACATCCGCTGTCGCCTGTCCGTCCACCTTGCCGCTGAGCGCCTGGTCCGCGTACGAAGGCAGGCGCGATACGCCATGCGAGGTGAGGCCATCTAGATCGGCGGCAACCAAAGCACGGGCGACGCAGCGCGCGTTGTTCTCTGAGGTGTTCGAGCGGACCAGGGCGCGGACCACCAAGTCCGTGAGCTGCTGCGCATCCACCAGGCTCACGCGGCTGTCTCCAGAATCCGTCCGACGGCACGGGCAATCATCGCGCTGACCCGAATGTTGGACTCGCACGTCACACCGGCGATATGCGGCGTAAGCAGGAGGTTCGGTGTGTCCCGATACACTGAATCCGCCGGCAGGGGCTCGGTCTCGAACACATCCACCGCCGCGCCGCCGATGCGGCCGGTGCGCAGCGCATCGGCCAGCGCGGCATCGTCGATCACGCCGCCACGCGCCGTGTTGATCAGGATCGCATTCGAGCGCATGAGTGCGAGTTTGCCGCCATCGATAAGATGGCGCGTGTGTGGCGTAAGCGGAACGTGCAGGCTCACGACGTCGCTGCCCACGAGCAGTTCTTCAAGACTGTCCGCACAATTCACCTGCAACGCCTTCCAGCAGGGTGCGTCCTTCGCCAGTGCGGGATCGAACGCATGGACCTCCAGCCCCATGGCGCGGGCCCTCGATGCGACCTCGCGCGCAATGCCCCCAAAGCCGACCAAGCCTAGGGTGCGGCCGCTGACCTCTCCCCCGATCAAGCGGCTGCGTGGCCACTCGCCGGCCAGCATGGCTTCGTTGGCGCCGAACGCGCCCCGCACCAGCAACAGCATGGAAGCGACGACATATTCCGCGACAGCGGTATTGTTGGCGCCCGTCGCGGGCACTACCTGAATGTTTCGCGCGGCACACATCTCCTGGTCGATGTTATCCAGGCCCACTCCCAGACGTCCGACCACGCGCAGACTTCCTGTCGAACCCAGAAGGTCCGCGTCGACCTGTGTACGGTTGCGAACGATCAGTGCTCTGGCGCCATGAAGCGCATTTGAGAGACGCCCAGGGTCGTTCACCAGAGTCGGTTCGTACAGCACTTCGAAACGCGACCGCAGTCCGCTGACGGCGGCCTCGTCCATGAATTCGCTGATGACTATGTCGCTCACTTATCCCCCCTGCACTCGGCATAAAGACGCCGACCAATTCCAGGCGATCCCATTTTCCGAATGTCCGGTGACCGTGAACGCCGCAACCCGTGAAGGGCGCGCGTCCACGGCCTCGCCGGTGGACATCAGGCGCTGCGATAGAGCTTGGTGAACACGAACTCCCGGTGCCCCAGCGCCTCGGCTGCGGTCGAGCGGCCGTTGCAGGTGCGCAGCATGGTTTCTATCAGCTCATCGCCGGCCTGGTCGAGATTCATCTCGCGACGCAGAATGCCGGAGACATCCAGGTCGATGTGCTCCGCCATGGTCCGCGCGGTGCGCGGATTGGCGGTGAGCTTGATCACGGGCTCGACCGGATTGCCGATGATGTTGCCCTGGCCGGTGGTGAACAGATGAACCACGTAGCCGGCCGCGCACTGCAGGGTCACGCACTCGGCAGCCGCCGATGAGGTGTCCATGAAGTACAGCCCGGAGCCCTTGGCCGGCGTTTCGGCCGGTTCCAACACATCGATGAACGGCGTCTTCTTGCCGATCTTGGCGAAGTTGCCGAAGGCCTTTTCCTCGATCGTGGACAGACCGCCCGCGATGTTGCCCTTGGTCGGTTGCGATTCCGAAAGGTCGTCGGTCTTGTGGCGGTTGATGAAGTCGTTGTAGTCGTTCCAGGTCTTCAGGAACTTCTTTTTCACCTCGTCGTTGACCGCGCGTTCCGCACAAACCTGCTCGGCGCCGGTCAGTTCCGAGGTCTCGCCGAAGCACATGGTCGCGCCGAGCGGAACCAGCTTGTCGACCAGATTGCCCATGGTCGGATTCGAGGCCAGACCGGACGTCGTATCCGATTCGCCGCACTTCATCGAGATCCACAGCTCGTCGATGCCGCAGCGTTCGCGTTGCAGCTCGGTGGCCCATTGCACGTACTCCTTGGCTGTGCGGGATGCCCTGGCGATGGTGTCGATGTCGCCATGCTCCTCGATCGCGAAACCCGCCACAGGCTTGCCCGTCGCCTTGATGCCGTCGACCACGCGCTGTGTCCAGCCGGGTTCGATGCCGATGACCACCACCGCCGCCACGTTGGGATTGGCGCCCGTGCCGATCAGGGTGCGGAAATGCAGGTCGAGATCGGCCCCGAACTGCAGGCGGCCGTACGGGTGCGGCAACGCCATGCAGCCCTTGATGTTGTTCGCCACCGCTTCGCAAGCCGCATTCGACAAGTCGTCCAGCGGCAGAATCACCACATGGTTGCGGATTCCCACGCGGCCGTTCTCACGCCGATATCCCAGAAAGCTCAGATCGTTGTTCGCCATCGTTACCACCGCTTCGTCTTGATGTTGTGTACGTGCACGTGATGCCCCTGCCCGATGTCGGCCACTGCGCGGCCGATGTCGTGCTCGTACTCCATGATCGTATCGCCGTTCGCGATGTCGGCCAGTGCGATCTTGTGGCCAAGACGAATGTCGTCCTTCGCCTCCAGTCGAATGGTGCTGTCGTCTTCCAGAAGCCATCCGGTCAGCTCTTCACCGGCCTTGATGTCTTCCACAACGACAACGCCTACCTTGTCTACCTTGTTGTGAACCAGAAAGTGGGTCGTCATGCCTACTCCTTGGAAATCATGCTGCCCATGTGAGTTATATCATATGTCTTATATAAGACGTAATTTAAAGTAGACTAGGCTATCATCATCGTCAAGGGGTAAAATGACCTCGACGAAAGTGCAGATTAGCGTCAGGCCGCACGGAGTCCCGCGAACATGCGCACTATCGGCAAATGCCCAATTCGAAAAGAGTGAGAATCATGCAAGAGGCAGCAGGACCGAATTTCCGTCCGCTATACAGTCAGATAAAGGAATTGCTCATCAGACGTCTGGCCGCGCGGGAGTGGAAACCGGGCGATGCCCTGCCCAGCGAGATCGCGCTGGCCAATGAATACGGCGTCAGCCAGGGCACCTTGCGCAAGGCGCTGAACGAAATGGAAGCCGAACGGCTGGTCGTACGGCGTCAGGGCAAGGGCACTTTCGCGGCCAAGCACAGCGCCAATCGGTCCCTGTTCCAGTTCTTCCATCTGGTGGGAGAAAACGGCGAGCGACAGCTTCCAGAAAGCCGTGTACTGGAATGCAGCGCCGGGAGAGCCACGCAGAGCGAGCGCGCAGCTTTGGGGCTGGAGGCAGGCATGTCGGTAACCCGGATCTCGCGGGTGCGGCAGATGAATGGCCGCCCCGTCATCTGCGAGCGCATCAGCGTACCGACCTCGCTGTTCCCCGAACTGCAGCGCTGCACGCCGGAGGAAGTCACCAACACGCTGTACGACATGTATGAAACCCGCTACGGGGTCATCGTCGTACGGGCCAAGGAGCAGCTCCGTGCTGTAGCGGCGGGAGAGGAGGAGTCGCGGCTGCTGGACGTGCCGGCGGGTTCTCCCCTGCTGGAGATCGACCGTGTTGCGCTCAACATAGAGCGCCAACCCGTGGAGTGGCGTGTGAGCCGCTGCGATACGGCACACTTCTTCTATCTGAACGACCTGGATTAAGGTTCTGGGGAAACCGCCTCATAGCTCTGATCGAGCCATCAGGCCCCGGTCACACATTCCTCAGCTTGAATTCCGGAGGATACGGGTCGAGATAGACCTGCCGCTGCACATAGGGTTGTGGATGCCGGCGCAGATGATGGTTGAGCAGCGTGATCGGCACGACCAAGGGCACCAGGCCGATTCGATAGGCCTCGATCAGCTCGGCCAACTCGGCGCGATCGGCCGCGTCGAGAACCTCGCGGAAATACCCCGCAATATGCTGCAGGACGTTGGCGTGGCGGCCGCAGGTCGCCGGCGTGGAAAGAGCGTTCATGAGTGCCGGGAAATATTCGTCGACCGAAGTCTCCGAAGCCCCGGCCCGCGCAACCACGCGGCCCAGTCGGCGATAGGCGCCGGGATCGTGCGCCATGAGCAGCAGCTTGTGGGAGGAGTGGAAGTCCACCAGAGTCCCGGGAGTAAGACCTTCACGCAGCAGACGTCGCCAGCGGTGATGGACGAACACACGCTGCACGAAGTTCTCGCGCAGCCTCGGGTCGCCCAGGCGCCCCTCTTCCTCCATGGGTAGCTGCGGAAACCGCCGCCGAAGCTCCGCAGCGAAGCCGCCGACTCCGCTCCGCGTGGCATTCGCCCCAGCGGCATCGTAGACCCGCACCCGTTCGAGACCGCAACTCGGCGAGTCCTTCTTGAGGATGTAACCGTCGAGTTCCGCGTGCGTCTCCGCGAAGCGCCCGGCATACGCGGCGAGTGCATCGGTAACGTCGAGTTCGGGGGTGCGCACGCCGACGACGCGGATGCCTCCGTCGATACGGCGCAGGTGAATGGGCTCGCGCGGCACGCTCAGCCCGATCGCGGTCTCGGGGCACTGCGGCACCCATTCGAACCACTCTCCCAGAACATCGCAGATATAGGAATTACGCTTGTGGTTGCCGTCGAAACGGACCGACTCGCCGAGCAGACAGCTGCTGATGCCGACCGGAACGCGTTCGGCATCCATCCGCTGCCGGGTAACGCCGGATGCGTTCGGCGCAGTCATGAATGCTCGCACCTAGCCCCGCACGAGCCTCAAGAACTCGGCCCGGGTATCGGGGTTGCTGCGGAAATATCCGAGCATCACGGAAGTCGTCATGCAGGAGTTCTGCTTCTCGACACCACGCATCATCATGCACAGATGCCGGGCTTCGACGATCACCCCCACGCCTTTGGCCCCCGTCACTTCGAGCACCGCGTCGGCAACCTGGCGGGTCAAGTCCTCCTGGATCTGCAGGCGCCGTGCATACATGTCCACGATGCGAGCGATCTTGGACAGTCCCAGCACCTTGCCGTCAGGCAGATATGCCACATGGGCCTTGCCGATGAACGGCAGCATGTGATGCTCGCACATCGAGTACAGCTCGATATCGCGCACCAGCACCATTTCGTCCATCTCGGATTCGAACAATGCGTCGTTGACGACCTCGTCTAGCGTCTGGTTGTAACCCCGAGTCAGGAACTGGAACGCCTTGGCCGCGCGTAATGGCGTATCACGAAGCCCATCCCGTTCCAGTTCCTCACCGGTGCTACGGATGATCTCGCGATAGTGCGTTTCCAGTTGTTCGATATCCATGGCTTTCTCCGGAGGACGGCTGTGGTGCAGAAACGGTGCGGGGATTATACGTCACTGGGGACAGCTGTCCCCATTCGACGGGGCAGGATACCTGAGCAGTTGGATTCCGGACCGACAAGCGTGGAGTCACGACGACACGGACACGCCGTCGCTGGGTTTTGGGGCGTTTTCGGACGCGTCACCGATTCGGACGGAGCCGAACCATCGCCCCTCGCTTCATGTGGGTCGTCCATGCCGAAGCGCCTCAGCATCATCCGCGGAGCAAGCCTTGTAGCCGCTAGTAGCTCAGACAGCGCCCATCCGGATGGTAGACGGGACCGCGATGCAGATAGTTCTCCGTGTGGACGGTGACCTGCTCGTCGTCGAGCAGAACCACACCGTAGGCGGGAGGTTCGTGAGTGAAATAGTCATCCAGCGCAACGAAGTCGAGCATCGACTGATGCGCCGTGGCCGGCAGCGTGGAAAACGGGATACCCCGCCAACTGCCGAAGATGGTGCGGTGAATGTGGCCGAAGAACAGATGCCGTATGTTGCTGCGTCCCCGCAATACTTCACTGAAGGCGATTGCGTCGGGTGCCGCCAGATTGATGTCGTCGAAAGACCGCACTCGCACACCGAAAGGCGGATGGTGCATGAACAGATAGACCGGACGGTCGCCAGCCTCATCGAGTCTCTCGCGCAGCCATTCTACACGGCCGCCGCCGAAATAGCCGGCGGCAGGATGGCCCGCCTCGTCGCCGCGCATCACCGTGTCGAGCAGCACCAGACGGCCATCGTCACAGTCCCGCACCCACTGCACGAAACCATTCGCATCGCGTGGCACCTGCGGGAATGCGGCACAGAAGCGCTCGCGATGGTCGTGATTGCCGATCAGCGGCAGTACCGGCATAGACAGGGGCTGCAACAGCTCGCGCAGCTGCACGTAGGCTTCCTCTTCGCCGCGGTGCGCCAGATCGCCGGTGATGATGCAAGCGTCTGCATCGGCGTGCTGCTGCTGAATATGGTTGATCGCGGCGGCCAGACGCGCCGCGGTGTCCAGCCCGTAGAGCACCCGCCCGGGCGGAACCAGGTGGGTGTCGGTCAAATGTATGATCTTCATCGTTTATCGGTCGGCCAGCACGCGCGCGTGGTCGAAATCCCAGCCCGCATGCACTCGGCAGCCGATACCGAGTTCGGAAGCATCGGAAGTGGGAACGTCGGCGAGTACCTGTTCGCCTGCATCCAGGCCGATGGTCAGACGGGTTGTCGCGCCGAGAAAGACGCGTTCGCACACCGTTCCGGGAAGTGTGTCCGGAGGCAGGCCGGAACCGTTCAACGCGCCCAGCCGCACGTGTTCGGGACGCAGAAAGACCTTCACATTCTCGTTGTTCCCGAAACCACGCGCCCGCTCGGCGTGAAGTTTCATGTCGTTGATCGCGATAACTCCCTCGTCTGCATCGACCACCTGGCCGGAAAGCACGCTGGAGACGCCGATGAACTGGGCGACGAAGCTATGCGCCGGTTCCTGGTAGATCTCGGCAGGTTCACCGATCTGTACCAGATCGCCCCCGTACATCACCGCCACGCGGTCGGAAATCGACAACGCCTCTTCCTGGTCATGCGTGACGAACACAGTGGTGATGCCGGTTTCGCCCTGGATGCGGCGGATCTCGTCCCGCAGCTGCACTCGAACCTTGGCGTCGAGCGCCGACAGCGGCTCATCGAGCAGCAGCAGCGTGGGCTGGATCGCCAGAGCCCTGGCCAGGGCAACACGCTGTTGCTGGCCGCCGGAAAGCTGATGCGGATACTTGTCGGCGTGCTCGGCCAGTCCGACCAGATCCAGCATCTCGTCGACCCGCCGGCGCTGTTCGGCGGCGTCGACCTTGCGCACGCGCAGACCGAAGCGCACGTTGTCGGCGGCCGTCATGTTCGGGAACAGGCTGTAGGCCTGGAACACCATGCCCATGTTGCGTTGGTTGGCGGACAGGCCGCTGATGTCGCGGTCGCCGAGCAGCACTCGCCCCTTGTCCGCATGCTCGAAGCCGGCCAGGATGCGCAGCAGCGTGGTCTTGCCGCAACCGGAGGGGCCCAGCAGCGACAGGAACTCACCAGGCGGCAGCTCCAGCGAGATATCGTTGAGTACGGTGCGGCCGTCGTACTGCTTGGCCACGTTTTCGATCGATAGATACGACATGTTTTAACGGGCTCCCCCGAGCTGAACTTGTCCGCGGCCGGTCAACAGCACGCCGAGCATGGCCAGCCAGGTAATCAGGAAACTGAGCAGCGTCAGCGCAGCCGCTTCGGTGGCGGAGGTTTGACCGACGTAATTGATGTAGACCGCGAAAGTATTGAACAGCAGTACGTTCGCAAAGGTGAACTCGCCCATCACGATGGCGATCGTGAGCAAGGCTGCGCCGGCGAGCGCACTGGTCAGATTGGGCACCAGCACGCGCAGGATCAGTGTGCCCCACCCTGCCCCCAGGCTCTGCGAGGCTTCGGTCAGCGTCTTCAGATCCAGCGCACGCATGCCGACGTCGAGTGCGCGGTAGGTGTATGGCAACGCCAGGATCACATAAGGCACGACCAGGAAGTTGGAGGTGCCGACGAACCAGGACGGACCGGTGTAGAGTGCGGTCAGGCCGGCCACCAGCGCGATCGGCGGCACGACGAACGGCATCACCGACAGAAAATCGAACAGCGGCTTGAAGGACTTGGCCTTGAGGTGCATCCAGAATACTGCCGGCAACAGGATGACCAGGGTCACGGCGATGGTCTCAAGCGCCAAATGTAGCGACATCCACAGGCTATCCCAGAGATCGCGTTGATGCACCAGACTGATGTAGGCGCGCAGGCCGTAACGGTCGCCGCCTTCCCAGAAGCTGAAAATGCCCGTGGCTAGCAATGGCACCACGAAGTAAAGGCCGACCAGGGCCAACACGGCCAGCCCGCTCCACGAACCACGTTGTTGTGTACTCATTGGCGTGTCCACCTGCTGGCACGGCGCGCGGCGACCACGTAGATGAGCATGATTACCACCATTACTCCGATCATGCCCAACGACAGCGCCGCGCCGGTCTGCGGCGAGAGCATCACGTTGCCGGACAGCACGTTGCTGATCTCGACCGGCACCAGGGCGAGAATACCGGACGTCAGGGCATACGGCGTGGCGTAGGCTGCGAACGCATTGCCGAACAGCAGGATGTATGAGGACAATAGCGAAGGCAGCAGAATGGGCAGGCCCACATGGCGCCAGTAAGTCCAGCTGCTCGCGCCGAGGTTTTCCGCCGCTTCGCGCCATTCGCGCCGCAGGCCTTCGATCGCAGGCGCGATCACGATGACCATCAGCGGAATCTGGAAATACGCATAGACGATGACCAGGCCGGTCACCGAATACAGGCTGAATCCGCTGGCGTACAGATTGACGCCCAACGACTTGAGCCACACCGTGACCATGCCGAGGCTGCCCAAGGTGGAAACGAAGGCGAATGCCAGCGGCACACCGGCGAAGTTGGCGGCCACCGCACTGAACGAGGTCACCATCGAACGCAGACCGCGCGGCGCGCCGGGACGCAGGATCAGGTAGGCGACGATGCCACCCACCACAAGGCCGACAAGCGAGGAAACCGACGACAGAACGACGGAATTCACGAAGGCCTTGACGGTTTGTTCCTGGCCGAGCTGGGCAATGTATTTCAGCGTGAAGCCGTGCTCACCCGAAAACGCCTGGTCGAACAGCCGCAACGCCGGCAGTATCAGGAACGCCAGCATGTAAAGCAGGAACGGACCGATGAATATCAGCGTCAGCAGTTTGGTGCCCGACCGGAGACGAGCTCCGGCCGGGGTGCTACGAACAACTGTCGACATTATTAGACCTTAACCATCTTGGTCCATTCGGTCTTGAGCAGGTTCTGCGCCTTTTCGGTCTGTGCCTTGTTCGGGAACTGGACGTGCTTATAGGGCGCGGCAGGGGGCAGCTCCTTGAGCATTTTTTCGGGCACGACACCGCGGCTGACCATGTCGGAGAAGCGCGCCGGATGGGCGTAGCCTTCCAGGTAGATCAGCTGGCCGGCGTCGGAGTACACGAACTCTTCCCACAGCTGGGCAGCCTTGAGGTTGGGCGCGTACTTGCTGATGGCCTGGCAGTAGTACCCACCGTAAGGCGCGGCGCCTTCGGGGATCAGGACGTCGATCTGCACCATGCCCTTGTTCTTGTTGGCCTGGGCAAGGTTGAGGTAATCCCAGTTGACGACGATCGGAGTCTGGCCGGAAACCAGGCTGGCGGAAGTCGCATCGGACGGGTTGAAATTGCCCGCCTTGGCCAGCTTGGCGAAGAACTCGATGCCCGGACCGATATCGTCCAGCGAGCCGCCGTTGGCCATCGCTGCGGCGAAGACGGCACCGAAAGCGGCGCCGGCGCCCAGCGGGCTGCCGTTCAGGGTGACCATTCCCTTGTACTCGGACTTGAGCAGGTCGTTCCAGGTCATCGGGGCGTTCTTGACCACCGAGCGATTGACGCCGAAGGACTCGACACCGAAGTAGTCGCCGTACCACATGCCGCCGGCGTCCTTCATGTTGTCCGGGATGCTGCTCCAGGTGCTGACCTTGTAGGGCTGGAACAAGCCTTCGGCAGCGCCGATCAGCGCGAACGAGGGACCGACGTCGACGACGTCGGGACCGCGGCGCTGACCCTTGAGCGAACGGATGGCCTGCAGTTCCTGGGCCGAGCTGGCGTCCGGCGAGGCATTGTGAATACGGATGCCATACAGACGCTCGAATTCACTGATCATCTTGCGGTAGTTGGCCCAATCCGGCGGCAGCGCGATGGTGTTCAGGCCGCCGTCCTTCTTGGCCGCGGCGATCAGGGCCTGGTCCATCGGGTGCGTGGCGGCGAATGCGTTATTGGCCAGGCCGGGTACGAACATCGAAGCCACGCCGGCGCCGACGGCACCCGCACCAAGCTTCAGAAATTGACGGCGGCCCTGCTTGTTATGACGATCATCCATCTTTATTCCCCTTGTATGGGATGGTTGAAGTGGCGCAACCATAGGCGCACCACATGACGCTTTAATGACAGGGAGGCAACGCGGCTGATTGTAGCTCCGCTTTGCAACAAGTGCGTGACTAAAGTCTCATTGGCAGCAATTGCAACTGCGTCCTATGCGTATCCGTCACTCGGATTTGTCACGATCCAGCCGTCGTCGATCGAGAGCCCCACATGGCTGCCGGGCGGCAAGTCGCAAGGGTGTTCGCACAGGATACGCGCGGCGGGCGCGCCCAGGAGTTCCACCTCGACTTCGTGCTTCCCGCCCAAATACCGACGACTTACGACCCGCGCGTTGGCGGCGCCGGCTGGCTCAAGGCGCACGTTGTCCGGACGCACCAGCGCGCGGGCCGGCCCTGGCACTACCCCCGCCGCCGCACGCACGGGAAACTCGCCACCCGCGCATCGGGCCGTCAATTGCGAAGACTCCTTCGCCTCGAAAATTTCCACGTCGAATACGCGCCCTCGCCCGAGGAAACGCGCTACGGCCTCGCCGCTCGGTTCGCGGTAGAGCTTGTGGGGCGTATCCACTTGCAGCAAACGCCCATCCGCAAACACCGCAATGCGATCGGCCAGCGCCATCGCTTCGCTCTGATCGTGGGTCACGTAGACCAGCGTGCCGCCGAGCACCTGATGGAATTCGTGGATCAGTTCCATCATTTCTTGGCGTAGGTGTACGTCGAGACTGGCCAGCGGTTCGTCGAGCAAGGCGAGGCGCGGGCGCTGGACCAGGCAGCGAGCCAGCGCAACACGCTGGCGCTGGCCACCGGACAGCTCTTCCGGATAACGCTCGGAGAACTGCAGCAGCCCCATGCGCCCGAGGGCTTCGGCCACGATGTCGCGAGCGTCGCCGGCAGAACATTTTCGCGCCGAGGCCTTGAGCGGATAGCCGACGTTCCCGGCGACAGTCATATGCGGCCACAATGCATAGCTCTGGAAAACCACTCCGACATCGCGTCGCTCCGGGGGCAAGCCCAGCGAAGGGCTCGCGATCCGCTCGCCGTCGAAGAGGATTTCCCCCTCGCTAAGCGTTTCGAAACCGGCCAACAGCCGCAACAACGTCGTCTTACCGCAGCCCGAAGGACCGAGCAGCGCCAGGAACTCCCCGCGTTGCAACTGAAGATCAATACCGTGCAAGGCCCAATGATCGGCGTCGTAGCGTTTGCCGACGCCCTTGAGTTCGACAGTGGACATGTCTTGGTTCGCCATGAAGGGCACGCCGGAGCCGTGCCACCATACGGGAAAGGCAACGATATTAAACAGGTGCGGGACATCGCGGCAAGCGACGCCCGGCCACCGGCCGGATTGTCACGGCACAGACATCTTCCGTCGCTATGGTGCGTCCCCTATCGCCATCATCTGCGGAGATCGTCATGTCTTCAGCTTCGTCTCGTGCCACCGTCGACCACAACCGCCGACGTCTGCTCGGTGTAGGAATCGGTCTTGGCGCGGCCGCCCTGTTGCCCTCGCCCGTGCGCGCCGACACCTCGGTCAAAGGACAGTTGGTGCTGTACACCAGTCAGCTGCTGCAGGATGCACAGCAGACGGCGGCGGCATTCAAACGCGTCTATCCCAATGTCGAGGTCAAGTGGATTCGCGACGGGACCACGCAGCTGCTCACCAAACTGCGCGCCGAATTCGCCGCGGGCTCGCCGCAGCCTGACGTGCTGCTTATCGCCGACGCGCTGGCCATGGCCGGACTCAAGCACGAGGGACGGTTGGCGCCCTATCGCGACGCCGCCGCCGACGGCTTGCCCAGGCAATTGCGCGATCACGACGGCTATTGGTACGGCACCAAGCTGATCACCACCGGCATCGCCTACAATACGGCCGCCCAAAAGGAACCCCGACGCTGGTGGGATCTGGCCGACGCCAGCGGACAGATCGCCATGCCCAGCCCGCTTTACTCCGGCGCGGCTACGGTGATGCTCGAGTCTTTCGTGCAGGACGGCGCGCTGGGCTGGAAATACTACGAGGCGCTGGCACATGCGCGCGCGATCGCCCAGGGCGGCAACGGTGGCGTGTTCCGCAAGGTCGCGGGCGGTGCCAAGCTGTACGGCATCATGGTCGATTTCCTCGCCATCCGTTCGCAGCAGAAGGGCTCGCCGATCCGTTTCGTTTTCCCCGAAGAGGGCGTCTCCGCCGTCACCGAACCCGTGGCGGTTCTCAAGACCGCGCGCAACGTGCCGGCCGCACGTGCCTTCGTCGACTTCGTGTTATCGCGCACCGGCCAGCAACTGATCGCGCACCAAGGCATGCTGCCGGCACGGTCGGACGTCATCCCGCCTCCGGGATTTCCCAGAGCCGACCAGATCAAGCTGCTGGACCTTGACGTGGAACGCGCGCTGCGCACGGTTCAGGCCGACAAACAGCGATTCAGCTCGCTGTTTGCCTAAGTTCGGCGGTCTGGCTGCGCGTCCAGGCACGCCAGCCAGACCTGCCGCATACGCGATTGCCCGATGAATCGACACCCGAATCCCGAGCGGCTGCTAAGCCTGGGCGCGGCGGCGCTGCTGTGCGGCATCGTTGCCGCGCCGCTCGCGCGCATCGCGCAGGAGGCGCTGGCTCCGCACGGGGGAACACGGACTCTATGGCACACCCTGAGCGCCCCGGTAACGCTCGACGCCACGCTGCACAGTCTGGTGGTCGCCGGCGGCGGCACATTGGTCGCGGTGTGCCTGGGCACACTGTACGCGCTGCTGATCGGCCTGACCGACATTCGGGCCAAGCGCGCACTCGTATTTCTGCTCCTGCTGCCGCTCATGATTCCACCGCAGGTCACCGCGCTGAGTTGGGCGCAACTGATGGGGCCGGCCAGCGTGCTACTCAAGACTTTGGGTGTGGCGCCGCCGCCGGGCTCGGCCAACCCTATCTACAGCCCCTGGGGCATCGCTCTGCTGCTGGGGCTACAGCAAACGCCCCTGGTGTTTCTGGCGTTGCGCTCCGGCGTTGCGAGCTTGCCGCGCGATCTGGTGGAAGCGGCTCGCTGCGCCGGGGCCGGCAGCTGGCGGCGCTTCGTCGACATCCTGCTGCCGCTATGCATGCCCGGAATCCTGGCCGGCGCGGCCCTGAGTTTCGTTTCCTGTCTGGACAATTTCGGCATTCCCGCCTTGCTCGGCGCCCCCATCGGGTACAACGTACTCGCCACGCTGATCTACCAGCGGCTGTCCGGTTTCGGGACTTCCGTGCTCGCGGAAGTGGCTCAGCTCAGTCTGCTCGCCGCCGGCCTCGCGCTGCTCGGTCTGGGTCTGCAGTCCCTGCTGCAGCGCCGCTGGCAGCGACGGCTCAGCGTCTCTTCGCCGGCTTTGCGCATCGCGCTCGGCCGCCGCAGGCTACCGTTGGAGTGCTTCGCATGGGGGCTGCTCATTATATTTTTGGGCGCGCCGGCGATGGCCTTGTTGGCGGCCTCCCTGGTATCGGCATACGGGTTGCCCCTGAATCCGCATACGCTCACGTTCGCGCATTACACGCGTCTCCTAGCGGATCCGATGACGCGCGCGGCGGTCGCCCACAGCACTGTGCTTGCCGGGCTTGCGGCCGGCATCGCCGGCATGATTGCTCTGCCCGTGGCCTATCTGGTGGCCTGGGAAAAGGGGCGGCTCACGCGCCTGTTGGCCGGTCTGACCGACCTGCCTTTCGCCCTGCCGGGCGCCGTGGTGGCGATAGCAGCAATCCTTCTGCTACTGAAGCCCCTGCCGTTGCTGGGGTTCAGTCTGTACGGGACATTGTGGATCATTCTTTACGCGTATCTGCTGCGCTTTCTCACGCTTTCCATCAAACCGGTCCTCGCCGGTCTCGCGCAAGCCGACCCCGCACTCAACGAAGCAGCACGCTCCTGCGGAGCCGGACTAGGCCTGCGAATGCGCAGCATCGTCTGGCCGCTGGCCAGTCCCTTGCTGCTGGGCAGCGCCATCATGGTGTTTCTCATGGCGGTCAACGAGTTGACCGTGTCGGCACTGCTGTGGTCCTCCGGTTCGGAGACGCTGGGCGTCATGATCTACAACCTCGAAGACGGAGGTTTGACCGGAGCCGCCGCAGCGCTGTCGGTAGCCACCCTGGCCGGTATCTTGCTTCTGCTTGCCGCTCTGCAGATGCTGGCGCGACGCTTGCCATCCGGAAGCCTGCCCTGGGCTTAGCGAGGATCGCCGGCGCGTTTCATAGGCTCGTCACAAGGCTGCTCTATGCTCCCGCCGATGCACGCCATCCGCCTGGACAACGTAAGCAAACACTACACCGACTATCGTGCAACAGACGCGGTAAGTCTCGCCATCGAACCCGGCCAGTTCGCGGTCGTGCTCGGCCCTTCAGGCTGCGGCAAGACAACCCTACTGCGTCTGGTGGCGGGCCTAGAGCATCCCGATGAAGGCCGTATCGAACTGCACGGACGCGATGTGACCCGCCTGCCGCCCGGCCACCGCGAACTCGGAATGGTGTTCCAGAGCTATGCTCTGTTCCCCCACCTCAGCGTCGGCGAGAACCTGCTGTTCGGCCTCAAGTTGCGCCGCACTTCGCGCGCCGAACGCGAACGCCGACTGGACGAAACCGCCCGCCTGCTTGGACTCGAGACCCTGCTGGCCCGAAAGCCAGCCCAGCTTTCGGGGGGCCAGCAGCAGCGCGTCGCGCTGGGCCGCGCGATCATCGGCGGGCGGCGCACAGTGCTGATGGACGAGCCGCTGTCAAACCTCGACGCCAAGCTGCGCCACGAGATGCGCCGCGAACTCAGGAGTCTGGCACGTGAGCTGGACATGACGGTGCTGTACGTCACCCATGACCAGGCCGAAGCACTAGGCATGGGGGACGTGGTGGTGGTCATGAACCAGGGACGCATCGAACAGATCGCGTCTCCCGAGAAACTGTACGAACATCCCGAAAGCCTATTTGTCGCCCGTTTCATCGGCACGCCACCTATGAATCTGCTGCCGCTGGAATCGGGACCCAGCCTGGAAGGAACGGATCATGCGCTGGGTTTCCTGGCCGACGGCGAGGGCCAGGTGCTCGGGCTGCGCCCCGAGCAGCTCGAGGTGACCAGACCGGGAAACGGCATCGAGGCCGTGGTTGAAGCCGTCGAATATCTCGGCGCGGACGCCGTGCTCAGCTGCCGCGCCGGCCGCCACGAACTATCTGCGCGAGTGCCGGGACGTCTGCGCCCACAACCCGGGGAGTCTCTGTTCCTCGGGTGGAAGCCCCACGCCGTCAACCTGTTCGATGCCGCCAGCGGACGGCGGCTGCCCGATCCTCCGGTTCCTCTTACACAAGCCCGTTGATAAAGTTTTTTGGAGATTTCCAATGCAACGCCGTGATTTTCTGAAGCTTTCAGCCGCCTCCGCACTGACTGCCGCGCTGCCCATAGGCGGCGCCCATGCCGCCGACGCGATAGAACTCCCTATGTACTACCCCGTCGCCGTAGGCGGGCCGATCGCCAAGATCATGGACGGCTATGCTGCGGCCTTCCACCAGGCCAATCCGGACGTGCGCATACGGCCGATCTACACCGGCAGCTATCAGGACACCACCATCAAGGCACTGACCGCCCTGCGCGGCGGCGGCAACAGCGCGCCCAAGATGGCCGTGGCGCTGGCCGTGGACATCTTTACCTACTACGACCAGAACGTGCTGGTCGCCGCCGATGACCTCGCCAAGGGTGACAAGGCTTGGCTGGACGGCTTCTACCCCGCCTTCCTGGCCAACTCGCGCATGGCCGACAAGACCTGGAGCGTGCCCTTCCAGCGCTCCACGCCGGTGCTGTACTGGAACAAGGCCGCCTTCAAGGCCGCCGGCCTCGATCCAGAACGCGCTCCCGCCGACTGGAACGAGATGCAGGACTATGCCCGACGCCTGACCCGCGCCCACAACGCCAAGAGCATCACCGACTGGGGCGTGCAGATCCCCTCCTCCGGCTTCCCCTACTGGCTGTTCCAGGGGCTGGCCATCGAAAACGGCCAGGCGCGCCTGGCTTCGGTCGACGGCACCGCGACCCATTTCGACAGCCCGGAGACCATCGGCGCGCTGGAATACATGGTCGGCCTGGCGCGCAAGAACGGCGTGATGCCCAGCGGCATCATCAACTGGGGCACCACGCCGCAGGACTTCTTCAAGGGTCGCTGCGCCATGATGTGGACCACCACCGGCAACCTGACCAACGTGCGCAAGCACGCGCCGTTCCCATTCGGCGTCGGCATGCTACCCAAGCACAAGCGCTATGGCGCCCCTACCGGCGGCGGCAATCTGTATGTGTTCAACAACACCACCACCGAAGAGCGCGCCGCTGCGCTGCGATTCATCCGCTGGGTCACTGCGCCCGAACAGGCTGCCGACTGGGGCATGCAGACCGGCTATGTCGCCACCAGCCCTGCCGCCTGGAACACGGGTGCATTGAAAAAGTACGTGGCCGGCTTCCCGCAGGCCGCCGTTGCCCGTGACCAACTGCAATACGCCGAACCCGAGCTGTCCACCCACGAGAATCAGCGCGTGACCAAGGTGTTCAACGACGCCCTGGAAGCCGCGCTCACCGGTCAGAAGTCCTCCGCCGCTGCGCTGCACGAAGCGCAGTCCAAAGCGGATGCGATTCTGCGCCGCTACCGCGCCTGAGCCTGCGTCCCGCTCCGCGCTGCGCGCGGGGCGGGACTCTCCATCCCTTTTCAGCGAATCATCATGGCCGCCATCGCCCCCGTATTGCCGCGCGCCAAGGCGCTATACCTCGGCGACCACCTGGTCGCCTGGCTGCTGATCGCCCCGGCCCTGCTGCTGTTCGTCGCCTTCACGTTGTATCCGGCCGCCGCGACGCTGCTGCAGAGCCTCTACTCGACGCCGATGGCGCATCGGCCCGCGCATTTCGTCGGTCTGGCGCACTTCCAGCAGATGCTCGGCGACCCCGTGTTTCGCCAGGTGCTGGGGAACAACCTGCTGTACGCAGCCGGTTCGATACCCGCCTCGGTGGCGCTGGCGCTGCTGATGGCGCTGCTGGTCGACGCACGGATACCCGGTCGCGGCTTCGCCCGCATGGCCTTTTTCACTCCTACCGTGCTGCCGCTGATCGCCGCGGCCAATATCTGGCTGTTCTTCTACACGCCGGGCTATGGGCTGCTGGATCAACTGCTGCATGCGTTCGGCTTCGCCGGACACAACTGGCTCGGCACGCCGTCGACCGCCCTGTGGGCCGTGACCGCGGTGGCGGTGTGGAAGCAGGCCGGCTTCTTCATGATCTTCTACCTCGCCGCACTCCAACAGATTCCCCCCAGCCTGCGCGAGGCCGCCGCGGTCGAAGGCGCGTCGCGCTGGCACACCTTCCGCCGCGTAGTGCTGCCGCTGCTGGGCCCGACCACATTGTTCGTACTGGTCAACGCCGTGATCGGCGCCTTCAGCCTGGTCGATTCGCTGTTCGTCCTGACCCAGGGCGGACCCGACAACACCAGTAATCTGCTGCTCTACTACATCTTCCAGAACGCCTTCCAGTTCTGGGACACCGGCTATGCGGCGGCGCTGACTGTCGTGCTGATACTGATCCTGGCCGCCGCTTCGCTGCTGCAGTTCCTATTCGTCGGCCGCAGGACGCATTACCAATGAACGGTTCGCGTCTACTGGCCGTGGCGATGTGGCTACTGGCAGCGCTGTGGATCATGCCCCTGCTGTTCGCCCTGTGGGCGGCTTTCCACAGCTTCGCCGATGCCACGCATTTCAACCCGCTGGCACCGTTGACGCTGGACAACTTCGTACGCGCCTGGAACGCGGCGCCCTTCGCACGCTACTTCCTCAACACCTTCCTGATGGTCAGCATGACGCTGGTCGCACAGCTGGTGATCGGCTCGCTGGCTGCCTACGCCTTCGCCCGCTACCGCTTCGCCGGCCGCAACTTGTTGTTTTCGCTGATCCTGATCCAGCTGCTGGTGATGCCGAACATGCTGATCGTCGAGAACTACCGCACCGTGGCCCAGCTCGGCCTGGTCGATCACCTGCTGGCCGTCGGCCTGCCTTATTTCGCCTCGGCCTTCGGCATCTTCCTGCTGCGCCAGACCTTCATGAGCGTGCCCAAGGCGCTCGAGGAAGCCGCACGCATCGAAGGCGCCGGGCCGCTTGCGGTGCTGTGGCATGTTTACCTGCCGCTGGCACGACCGGTGCTGGTCGCCTACGGGCTCGTCTCCGTGAGCTACCACTGGAACGACTTCCTGTGGCCGCTGGTGGTCACCAACACGCCGGGCAGCCGCGTGCTAACGGTCGGTCTGCAGGTGTTCTCGACCTCTGACCAGGGCGTGGACTGGTCGGTCATCAGCGCCGCCGCGCTGATGACCTCGGCACCCCTGCTGGCGGCGTTCCTCATTTTCCAGCGGCAATTCGTACAGTCCTTCATGCGCGCGGGCATCCGTTAGTCAGGCCAAGCTGTCACGGAAGTGACACACGTCCGCGGTAATCTCGCCCGGATGTCAGCCGAGCCCCGCACCATATTTAACGAATCGCCCGCAACACCACAGCACGCAGCCGGCGAACCGCCCTGCGCGCTGGCGATAGAGAGTCTGACGCATCGCTACACCGATGCGGAGGTGCTGCGGGATCTACAACTGCAGCTGCCGGCCGGAGAGTACGCCTGCCTGCTCGGCGACTCGGGATCAGGAAAGAGCACGCTACTGCAACTCATCGCCGGCATCGAACGCGCCCAGTCCGGCCGCATCGTCATCGCCGACCGCCCGGTGGCCGATCCGGCCCGTGACCTACACGTGGCGCCTGAGCGGCGCGGACTGGGTATGGTCTTTCAGGACCAGGCGCTGTGGCCTCATCTGACGGTACAGGCGCATCTGGAGTTCCCCCTGCGCGCCCGACGCCAGGCGGTGGACCACCAAGCCCTCGCGGCCTTGCTGCAGCGTGTCGGCCTGTCAGGTCTCGAACATCGCCGTCCGGGTGCGCTTTCCGGCGGCCAGCGCCAACGCGTCGGCCTGGCACGGGCGCTGGCCGGCAATCCCCGCCTGTTGCTGCTGGACGAACCGCTGTCGGCGGTGGATACCGCCATGCGCAGCGAACTGCGCACCTATCTCAAACGTCTGTTCGACGAGTTGGGCTTCACCGCCCTGCATGTGACCCACGACCCCGACGAGGCCTTCGAACTGGGTACGCGGGTCGGCGTGCTGGAACGCGGCGAGCTGGTGCAATGGGGCACGCCGCAGCAGCTATACCGCCAACCGGCAAGCCTCAACGTCGCGCGGCTGAGCGGCACTTGCGGCGTCGCCGAGGTGGAGTGCCTCGAGCATCACGGCACAACGGCGCATGTGCGCTGGCAGGGAACGGTTCACGAAGTGCCTGCTCACCCCGATGTCCGTGTTGGACGCGCGCAGCTGTTGCTGCGGCCCGATGCACTGCGCCCGGCTACGAACGGTCTGTCGGCACGCATCGCAGGAGCACGTTTCCAGGGCGACCGCTGGCTCGCCCACGTGCAGATCGGCGAATCGGAACCATTGCCAGTGCATCTCGCTGAAATCCCCACGCACCCCCCGACCCTCCGGCTTGACGAATCAGCCGCGTGGCTTTTACCGATTCACGAATAATCAACAAGGATTACAGTTATGTACAAGCGCTTCCTAATGCTGATTGTCAGCCTTGCTGCGACCTTGGCCCTGCCCGTCCAGGCCGCACAGACGCTGGTCGTCTACAGCTCCGGTCCTGCCTCGCTGGCACGCGCCCTGGCCCGCAATTTCGAACAGCAGACCGGTGCCAAGGTGGAACTCTATGCCGCCAGCACCGGCAAGGTGATGGCGCGCCTGGCCGCCGAAAAGAATCATCCGCGTGCGGATGTGGTCATCCTGGCCAACTGGACCGCCGGCCTGGCCTTGGCTGAACAGAAGGAGGTTTACCCCTTCCACCCTGCCGACATCGCCAAGCGTCTACGGCCGGCGCTGGATACACAGGGGCCGTTTCTGCCCATCGGCGGGGACACTGTATCCATCGTCGTCAACACCAAGAAGGTGAACGATCTGCAGAGCCTGGACGACTGGTTCGCGCTCGAAGGTAAGGCCTGGCACGGCGAAGTCACCATGCCGAACCCGCTGCTGTCCGGCACGGCATCCGATTTCGTGCTCGCCTTCACGGCGCGCTACGGCGACCGCGCGTGGAACTACTTCAAGGCGCTCAAGGCCGAGGGCACCATCTGGCCCGGCCCGAATGCCGCCGCGCTGCGCCCGGTCGAGCTCGGCGCCCGTTCGGCCATGCTGTCGGCAGTCGGCCATACCTCGCTCAAGGCCAAGCACAAGGGCAACTCGCTCGCACTGGTGTTCCCGAAGAGCGGTACGGTGCTAATTCCCCGTCCGATCCTGATCATGCGTTCGTCGCACGACAAGGCGCTGGCCGAGCGCTTCGTGCGCTACAGCCTGTCCGAGCAGGGACAGAAACTGGTGTCCAGCGCACTGCTGATTCCGGCGGTGAGCGCGGTGCAGCCAGCCTCTATCTGGCCCGACCTGTCTTCGGTGAAGTTCATCAACGCCGACTGGCAGAAATTGGCCGCTCACCGCACCCAGGTGCTGGAGCGTTTCCGGCGCGACATTCTGGGTCAGTAACCCGATGCCTGTCCGTTGGCTGCCCAGGCCGCTCGGCCTGGGCAGTTGGTTTGTGCTCGGCATCCTGGTCGCCGCGCCGCTTGCACAGATACTGCTGATCGCCTTCGTGCCGGCCTTCGGCGGTGCCGACGGCACCGGCATGAGCGCCGCGCTGCGCACGCATGATTTGTGGAATGCCTTGGGCGGCACCTTGGCGCTGGCCTTTCTGACCATGTGCATGACACTTGCGCTTGGCTGGGCTCTGGCCGCGTTGATGGTCGAGACGCCGCTGCCGGTCGCGCCGCTCTGGGAGGCCCTTCTGCTGGCGCCCTTCCTACTGCCGCCCTACCTCACCGGCATCGCCTGGAGTCTGTTGCTGCAACCCGGTGGGTATTTTACCCAGTGGTTCGGAGCGGCCAGCGCGCCGCTCGGGCAGGCACTCTACACGCTGCCCGGAATGGCCTGGGTGATGGCCCTGCATCTTGCGCCATTGGCCTATCTGATGCTGCGTGCCGCGCTTTTGCAGCGCGCCGATTCACCGCGCCTGGCGGCACGGGTGCACGGTGCCGGGCGACTGCGAAGCTGGCTGCAGATAGAACTGCCCGCCGTCGCCCCTGCCCTGGCCGGTGCGGCATTGCTGATTTTCCTGGCCGCATCCGAGGAGTACGGCGTGCCGGCGGTGATCGGCAGCTACGCCGGAGTGAGCGTGCTCGCGACCGCCGTCGAGGAATCGGTCAGTGTGTGGCCGGTGGATTTGCCCAAGGCCGCGTCGCTGGGCGTCATCCTGTGCCTGCTCGCGTTGTTGGTCTGGCTGCCCTACCGACGGCTGTCGCGGGTGCCTACGGACAGTCCGCAGCAACGCCCGCGGCCGGCCCGTTGGTCCGCCTTGCTGCCGGTACTCGTATTCGTGCTGCTGGCCGACGTATTGCCGATCGGCGCCATTCTGCTCACTTCGCTACTGCGGGCGGTGACCAACGGCATCACGACGACGAATCTGACCCTGGCCCATTATGCCGACGTGCTGGGGGCGAACTCGGTCGGGTTGCAGGCGCTGCGCACCAGTCTGTGGCTGAGTCTGTTCACCGCCTTGGCGGCATTGGCGCTGGGACTGATCGTGGCCGGTGCCCTGCTGCGGCGAAAGGCGGTTCCGACACCTTCGCGCGCGCTCGATCTGTTGGCTTCTCTGCCGACCGCGCTGCCGGGAGTGGTCGTCGCTGTGGGGCTGATTCTGTTCTGGAATGCACCCTGGAATCCGCTGGGCATCTACGGAACCCCGCTGATACTTGTCATCTCCTATCTGACCGTGACCTTCCCATATGCGCTGCGCTACGCCCAGGTAGGGCTTGCCGCCAGCGGCGCTCAACTCGAATTCGCGGCATCGGTACACGGTGCGGGAGCGGTCGGGCGTTTCCTGCGTGTCACGCTGCCGCTGGCGATGCCGGCATTGGCAGGAGCGGCCTCGGTCGTGTTCGCACTGTCGATGCGTGAGCTGGTGACCTCGGTGATGCTGCAGCCGCCCGGCACGCAGGTCATCTCGACCTACATCATGAACCAGTTTCTGCAGGGCGACGTGGGCGACGGCATGGCAATGGCAGTGATCGGCGTGTTCAGCAGCGCCGCCCTGCTCGGCCTGGCGCGCCTGCGCCTCGGACGGGCATGACAAAAAACGGCCCCGCGGTTGCCCGCGGAGCCGTTTTGAACAAGCCCGAAGAATGTTTACTTCAGACCGAGCTTCTTGGTGATGGCGGCAATTTCAGCCGGCATCATGGTCTGCTTGTTGACGATGTTGCCGCCTTCCACCTGCCAAATGATCTCGGGGCCCTGGATGTCGCCCTGAGCATCAAACTGCAGATCGCCGGAGGCGCCGACATAGCGGATCGACTTGCCGGCCGCAAGCAGTTCGCGAGCCTGCTTCAGCCCGGCGACGCCAGCCGTGACGGGAGTACCGTTGGCATCGTTGGTAACCGTGCGGATGTGATCGCGGATGCAGCTGCCGCTATCGCACTTGCCGGCTTCCATGGCCAGCGCGATTGATGCCACGGCATCGTAGGCATTGGTGTCGTAGGGCTGGGTGAACCCGTGGCCGAATTTCTTCTTGAACTCCGCGGCAACGATAGGCTGGCTCTTGGTGCTCATGCTGCCGGGCACGGTGCCCCAGACGTGGCCATTGAGGTACTTGCCGCCAATGTCGCCGATGAACTGCGGTGCGTTGAGCGCATCGGGGAACAGGTAGGTCTGCGCACCGCCATTGCTGATCCATTCACGCAGCACGGTTGCACCCTCGTTCGGGTAGGCGACCAGGAACAAGGCCTGCGGATTCCCCTGCAGCGCCTTGGTCACCTCGGAGCGGTAGGACGGCTGCTTCGGATTGTAAGGCACCATCGCGGTCACTTTGCCGCCGTAGGCGGAGAAAGCCTGCTGGAAGCGATCGGCCAAACCAACGCCATAAGGGTTGTTGAGATAGATGACCGCAACGCGCTTGAGCATGGCCTTGTCGTGCGCGACGTAAGCCATCGCTACGCCTTGCAGGGCGTCGGACGGACAGGTACGGAACCAGTAGCCACCGGTCTTTCCCTGCTTGGCGAGCTGAGTAAAAGCCGGGGAAGTGGAGCCGGCGGAAATCTGTACCACCTTATTGGGTTCGGTGGCGGAGGTCAGAATGGCCATCGACACACCGCTGGAATAAGCACCGATGACGGCCGGGACGTGATTGATGTCGATCAGCTTCTTCGCCGCATCCACGCCGACCGCGGGCGCGGTCTGCGAATCGTAGACGATGCTCTTGAGCGTACAGCCGTTGATACCGCCGGCTGCATTGAAGTCGTCGACGGCAAGCTGTACGGCCTTGACGTTCTCCTGACCGGTGGCGCTGAGCGAGCCGGTCAGCGGCAGGACAACACCGATGGTCTTGTCGCAGGATGCGGCATGGCTTGCGAGGGGAGTCGCGGCCAACGCCAGTGAAAATACCAAACCGAGGTAACGCATGGGTTTTATCCCTCCACAGAGATGAAAGCTTGTTCCGCCAGGTGGCGATTGGTGTCCAGCGACTCCTCTTGCGATCCCCTCACATGTTCACTTGTATGTAAGGCTTCGCCCTTAAAGACGGCCCCGCTCCAAAAGCCACTCGACTTCGGCGGGGCCTTTATTTAGCCGGAATGAACGAGGCGGCGATGCTCCCCATGCACCACCGCCTCGACGGCTTAGTACTTCTTGATGACTGCGTTGATGGCCTTGACGCTCATCATGCCGGTCTGCTCGACCTTGCCGCCCTTGACGGTCCAGATCGCCATCGGGCCCGAGGTATCGCCGTATGCGTCGAAATTCAGCTCACCGACGGTGCCGACATAGTGGAAAGGCTTGCCTTCCTTGATCAGCTTCTTGGCCTTCTCGAAACCGGCGGCACCGGCGTAGACGGCCTCACCGGCGGTGCCGGTGACCTTGCGGATGTTGTCCTTGACCACTGCCGAGGAGGTACCCTTGCCCTTCTCCATGGCCAGCGCAATGACCATCACGGCGTCATAGGCGTTGGTCATGTAAGCCTGGGTCGGGAGTTCGCCATACTTGGCCTTGAAGTCGTTATTGAAGGTGGTCAGCGACGGCGTCTTGACCGAACCACCGGCGGTACCGATGACCTTCTTCATGTACTTCGCGCCGACGTCGTCGACGAACTTCTGCGACTCGAGCCCGTCGGGCAGCAGGAAGACCTGCGGACCACCAGCGGAGACCCACTCGCGCGCCACGGTGGTACCGTCACCGGGGTAACCGATCAGGAACACGGCCTGTGGCTTACCCTGCAGGGCGCTACCGACTTCGGAACGGTAGGAAGGCTGTTTCGGGTTGTACGGCACGGCGGCGGTGATCGTGCCGCCCATCCTCTTGAAGTAGGTCTGGAACTCGCCGGCCAGACCTTCGCCGTAGGGGTTCTTGAGGTACAGCACGGCAACGCGCTTGAGGCCGTCATCGTGGGCCATCTTGGCCATCGCCACGCTCTGCAGCGCGTCGGAAGGCGCGGTGCGGAACCAGTAACCACCGGTCTTGCCCTGCTTGGCCAGCGCGGTGAAGCTCGGCGAGGTCGAAGAGGGGGAGATCTGCACGACCTTACTGGGAGCCGTAACGGAGGTGAGGATTGCCATGCTCACGCCGCTGGACAGCGCACCAACTATGGCCGACACGTGGTTGATGTCGACCAACTGCTTGGCTGCGGACACGCCGACGGCCGGATTGGTCTGGTCGTCCAGGAGCGCCAGCTTCAGTTGGCAGCCATTCACGCCACCGGCCTGGTTGACCGTGCTGACGGCCAGTTCCGCACCCTTGGCGATAGCCTGACCCAGCGCACCCAGCGAACCGGTCAGCGCCATGACGCTGCCGACCGTGGTGGTGCACGCTGCCTGCGCGCCCATCGGGGCGATGGCCATTGCACCGACGATCGCCGAAGCGATCAGGGTCTTCTTCAGGTTCTTCTTCATCATCAAACTACCCCGTAGTGTGTTGGTTGAACCTTCTCCCGAGCGCGAGCTACCCCCGCCCCCGAATTTTTCTCCCGGCCAAAATTCAGCCTGTAGAGATCTTGCTCCTCGCACGTTCGGCCGCAATAGCCTTGCGTTCGCCCATGATTCCTCGCGGACGGAATAGCAGGACAAGCATCAGGACGAGGCCGATTAGGATTATCTGAACAGCGCCGCCCTTCACCTGAAGACCAGGCGGTAGGATGGACTGGACCAGTGTGCCGCTACCGGTCCACAACGCCCACACCAACACCGAACCGACAATGGCGCCCAGATTACTGCCGCTGCCGCCGACGATCAGCATCGCCCAGACCTGGAAAGTCAGCACCGGCATGAACAGCGTCGGACTGATGTACTTGATGAAACTCGCATACAGCGCACCCGAAAGCCCCATGAGCATCGCGCCGATAACGAAAGACTGCAGGCGGTAGCTGAAACCGTTCTTGCCCACTGAACTCGCGGCGGTCTCGTCTTCGCGAATGGCCATCAGAACACGCCCCCAGGGCGCGTTCACCATGCGTTCAAGACCGTAATACACCACACCGACGATAACCACCATCATTGCAAGAAAAAAGAGGTTATACCCCAAATTGCTGCTGAAATAATTCGACAGAGGTTGCGGGATGTTGTAGATGCCCTGCGGACCTCCGGTCAGCCAGCCGTAGTTGTTGGCGATCAACTGGATGCTCGCGGCAATGCCGATGGTCGCGATCGCCAGATAATCCTCCCGCAGCCTGAGCGTGGGGATACCGACAAGCAATGCGATGATCCCCGACATCACCAATGCGCCCGCAATCGCAAGGATGAACGGCCAGTTGAAGCCACCGAACTGCCCCGCCATCGGCGAGGCGGCGAGAATTGCGAAGGTGTAGGCGCCGACCGCGAAAAAGCCGACGACGCCGATGTTGAAAAGGCCCGTATAGCCCCATTGCAGGTTCAGCCCCAAAGCCATGATGGCGTAGATCAAGGCCAGAATGAGAAAGAATACGAGATAAGAAAACAAACCAGTCATCGGGCTTTCTCTCCAAGAATGCCGCTGGGGCGTACCAGCAGAACCAGAATCATGATGGCGAAGGCGATCGCCGGCTTATAGGCCGGAGAAAAGAACAGCACGGACAGATCGGAGGCAATACCGATCACCAAGCCGCCGAGAATGGCGCCGTAAATGCTGCCGATGCCGCCGAGGATGGCTGCGGAGAACAGGAACAGCACTAGATTGAAGCCCATGTCCGGCAGGATCTGCACGGTCAGACCGAAGAACACGCCCGCCACCGCCGCTAGCGACGCGCCGACGACCCAGGTCCAGCGCACGATCGCGTGGATATTGATGCCGCTGACCTGCGCCAGAGCTGCATTGTCCGCGGTCGCCCGCATCGCCTTGCCGAGCTTGGTACGGGTAAGGAACAGATGCAGCACGACCACCAGCACGATGCTCAGAACGACCACGAATATCTGGTCGGGCGTCACCCGCACCCCCGGCAGGATCTGCTGAGCGATCTGGATGTTGTCCGAGTAGTACTGCGGCTCCGGACCGAACACCAGCACGATGAGGTTGCGCAGCAGCAGCGAGGCGCCAAACGAGGCGATGACCAGCGCCACCTGAATATTGCTCTTGCGCAGAATGCGGAACACCAGCCAATCGACCACCAGAGCCAGCAGAGCCGTCATCACGCCTGAAAAGACGAGCGCGGCGACGAAAGGCCAACCGAAAGAAAGCGGCCCGAACGTCCCCCCCTGTACGCCGGAGAACGCCACCACCACGACCCAGGCGAAATACGCACCCCAGGACAGCAGTGAACCATGCGAGAAATTGGCGAAATTGAGGATGTTGTACGTCAGCGTCAACCCGACTGCACCGAGTGCGATACTCGAGCCGAGTATGATGCCGTCGGCAAGATACTGGGCGATCATAGCAGGCCTCCCTTTGAGCCGAGGTAGAGTTCGCCGACCTCGGGATTTTTCAGCAACGCATCGGCGCGGTCTTCGAGTTGTTCCTTGCCCTCGGCGAGAACGTAGCCGCGGTCCGAAATCATCAGACCGGCCTTCGCGTTCTGCTCGACCATCAGGATGGTCACCCCGGAGTCGCGCACTTCCTGAACGTTTTCAAACACCATGCCGACCAGTTTGGGCGACAGACCCGCCGAAGGTTCATCCAGCATCAGCAGCTTGGGTTCGACCATCAGGGCTCGGCCGAACGCTACCATCTGGCGCTGGCCACCGGAAAGCTTGCCGGCCGGGTGATGGCGCAGGCGCGCCAGATCGGGAAACAACCGGTAGGTCGCCTCGAGGCGCTCTTCGACGCCGTGCTTGCGCGTGTAGGCCCCCATTTCGAGATTCTCCTCCACGGTCAGCTTGGCGAACACGTTGTTCACCTGCGGCACGTAGCCGACACCGGCTGCAACCATGCGATGCGGCGCAAGCCCGGTGATGTCCTTGCCGAGCAGGTTGACGCTGCCGCTGAATACCGGAACCAGCCCGGCAATGGCCTTGATCAGGGTGGACTTACCGGCGCCGTTGGGGCCGAGCACGGTGACGATTTCGCCGGTATTCACGACGATATCGGTGCCGCGCAGGATCGGCACTCCCGGCGTGTAGCCGGCCTCCAGGGTCGAGACGCGCAATACGGTTTCGCGGTTCTGCTCGGTCATCACGCCTCCACCAGCTCGGGTTCGCCGCCCAGATAGGCGTCCAGTACACGCGGATCCGTGCGCACTTCATCGGCACTGCCTTCCATCAACAGCCTGCCGTTGGCCATGACCAGAATCGGATCACACAGATTCATGACCATATCCATGTTGTGCTCGATCAGTAGGAAGGTAATGCCGCGCGCATGCAGTTCGCTGATGCGTTCGATGATTTCAGCCAGCAGGCTCGGGTTGACGCCGGCGCCAGGCTCGTCGAGGAGGATCATCTCCGGATCGGCCATCAGGGCACGACCGATTTCGACCAGCTTCTGCTGACCTCCGGACAGGTTCTTGCTCTGCAGATTGAGCACTCGCGTGAGGTTCAGAAACTCGGCGATTTCGCACGCCTTGTCGTGCAGCTCGCGTTCTTCCTCGCGCACCTTGCCCGGTCTGAACCAGTTGTTCCAGAACCGCTCACCGCTCTGTCCTGCCGGCACCACCAGCAGGTTTTCCAGAACCGTCATGTCCGGAAATGGACGCGGAATCTGGAACGTGCGCACCAAACCTTTGTGGAAGATGCGATGTGGCGCCAGTCCCTGTATACGTTCGCCCTTGAACAGGATTTCACCCCGTGTAGGTGCAAACACCCCCGCGATGGTATTGAACAGGGTGGTCTTGCCTGCCCCGTTGGGTCCGATCAGGCCGGTGATGGTGTTCTTGCGAATCTGGAACGAAACACCATCAATCGCTTTCAGCCCGCCGAACTCCTTACCGAGTTCCTTTACTTCGAGCATGAGTCACTCGCGTTCCTTCTGTGGCCGCTAGGCAGCCATGGTTATCGTTGCTCGGTGCCTGCCTTCAGCGCCGAACCCGTCCTCGCTCCGCCCGGACATCACATCGGGACAGGACGATTCAGTCAAAATGCGCGGAGTTCACTGCTCCACGCGTATACACGCCACGCGAATCTCGTCGTCGATGGCGCGCAATGCCGGTACTTCGCCGGCACATGCTTCTATCGCCCGCGGACAGCGGGTGCGGAAAACGCAGCCGCTGGGCGGGTTGATCGGCGACGGCAAGTCGCCGGGCAACAGTTGTATCGTCTTGTTGCGCTCCAGCTCGGGATCCGGAATAGGCACGGCCGAAAGCAGCGCCTGGGTATAAGGATGACGCGGCTCGCGATACAACCTGCGCTTGGGTGCAAGTTCCATGACATGGCCGAGATACATCACCATGACGCGGTCACTGATGTGCTCCACGATACTCAGGTCATGCGCTATGAAGATCAGGGTGAGATCGAGCCTGCTCTGCAGATCCTTGAGCAGGTTCACGATCTGCGCCTGGATCGAGACGTCCAACGCACTGACGGGTTCGTCGCAGACGATAAGCTTGGGGTCGACGATAAGCGCACGAGCGATGCCGATGCGCTGGCATTGACCGCCGGAGAACTCGTGCGGGTAGCGGTTGATCTGATTCGGCAGCAGGCCCACCAGCTGCATGGTCTCCCGGACCTTGCGCTTGACCTCTTCGCGCGGCACGTCGGGACGCAGACTGCGCAAGGGTTCCGCGATGATCTCTCCAATGGTCATGCGAGGATTCAGCGAGGCCAGCGGATCCTGAAAGATAATCTGCAGTTCCCGGCGTTTATTCTTCCACCCGCGGCGGTCGAGACCGAGCAGATCCTCGCCCAGCCAGGAGACCTGCCCGCCCTGCGCCGGCAGCAACCCCAGAATGGCCCGTGCCAGCGTCGACTTTCCGCAACCCGATTCGCCGACCACCCCCAGGGTTTCGCCCGGATAGAGTTCGAAGCTGACGCCGTCGACCGCCTTCAGCGTCTGCGGCGCCTCCCAGGGCCAGCGGCGATTACGGTTCACCGTAAAACGCACCTGCAGGTTGTCGACCTTGAGCAAGGGCTGGTTCATACCGCCTCCTCCCGCTTGTGGCAGGCCACCGTATGCCCGGCTTCTATGCCGTGCAGCAGCGGAACGTCCGAAAAACAGCGTTCCGAACTCTCGGGACAACGTTCATTGAAGGGGCAGCCGGATGGCAAATTGAGCATGTTGGGAGGATTTCCCGGAATGGTGCGCAAGCTGTCTTCTTCACCGCCGACACGAGGCAAAGCGGCCAGCAGTCCGGTGGTGTAAGGATGCTGGGGATTGTGGAAGACCTGGTGAACGCTGCCGTACTCCATGGTACGACCGCCGTACATCACCAACACCTCGTCGCAAAGTCCCGCGACAACCCCGAGGTCATGCGTGATCATGATGATCGCCGTGTTGAACTCCCGTTGCAGTTCCTTGAGTAGCTGCAAAATCTGCGCCTGCACCGTGACGTCCAGCGCGGTCGTCGGTTCGTCGGCGATCAGCAGTTCGGGACGGCACAGCAGCGCCATGGCGATCATCACGCGCTGGCGCATGCCGCCTGAGAATTCATGTGGATACATGTCGATGCGCTTACGCGCTTCCGGAATCTTGACCGCATCGAGCATGTCGATCGATGCCCTTTTGGCCTCGGAGCGACTCATATCCTTGTGCAGCGTCAGCACTTCGCCCAGTTGGCGCGCAACCGTCATGTATGGATTCAGCGACGTCATCGGATCCTGAAAGATCATCGAGATGTCGTTACCGCGGATGCGGTTGAGTTCCGCCGGCGGCATGTCCAGCAATGAACGGCCCTTGAAAGCCGCCGTGCCGCCGGTATGTCCGTTGCGCGACAACAAACCCATGAGCGCGAGCATGGTCTGGCTCTTGCCGGAACCCGACTCACCGACGATACCGATGCTTTTGCCCTGTTCGAGCGTGAAACCGAGGCCGTTCACGGCACGCACGATCCCGTCATGGGTATCGAAACTGACCGTAAGATCCTTGACCGACAGCAATGACATCATGTATCCCTCAACGATCCTTCGGGTCCAGCGCGTCGCGCAAGCCATCGCCGATGAAATTGAAGCAATACAAGGTCGAGGTCAGCATTCCGGCCGGGAACACCAGCGTCCACCAAGCGGTCCCCATGTTGCTCGCGCCATCGTTGACCAACACGCCCCAGCTCGTCATCGGCTCCTGCACGCCCAGACCGAGAAAACTCAGGAAGGCAGAGGTCAGAATGACGGTGGGCACGGTAAGCGTAGCGTAGATCACCACGACGCCGAGCAGGTTGGGCACCACGTGGCGGCGAATGATCGTCGGCTTGCCCACGCCGCAGGCATAGGCCGCCTCGATGAACTCCTTGCTCTTGAGTGTCAGCGTCTGGCCACGGACGATACGGGACATGTCCAGCCAGGTAATGGCGCCGATGGCCACGAACAGCAGAATGAAATTGCGCCCGAAGAAGGTCATCAGCAGAATCACGAAGAACAGGAAGGGCATCGAATACAGAATGTCCACGATGCGCATCATGAATCCGTCGACCCGGCCGCCGAAGAACCCGGCGACGGAACCGTAGGCCACTCCGATGACGATGCTGACCAGGCTCGAGATCAGGCCTATCAGCAGCGTGATGCGTCCGCCCATCATGGTGCGCACGAACACGTCGCGGCCCAAGTCGTCTGTACCGAAGATATGTCCGTTGGCCAGGCTTGGCGGGTGGAAAATCGCTCCCCAGTCCGTGTCCGTGAAACCGTAGGGACTGAACAAAGGCCCGATCAAGACGGCGACCACGATGACGGCCAGGATGACCACCGCGGCCATCGCCGCCTTGTTGCGGAAAAAACGCCGCCTGGCGTCGACCCAAAGGCTGCGTCCCTGCACGTCCTGCTGCAGCCGTTCGGAGAAATCACGCAGTTCCGCCGTGCCGGGTTGTCCCAGACCAGTGCGCTGCTCGTTGACGGTTTGGTTGGGCATCGGCATCAGTAACGAATCTTCGGATCGAGCACGGCGTACAGAATGTCGACGATCAGATTGAAGGCGACCACCAGGACACCGACCAGAATGACCAGCCCCAGCACCGTGGTGTAATCGCGGTTGGTGGCGGATTGCACGAAAATGGTGCCGACGCCGGGCAGACCGAAAATCTGCTCGATCACGACCGACCCTGTCAGCACCGCGGCCATCGCCGGCCCGAGATAGGACACCACTGGCATCAATGCCGGGCGCAGCGCATGCCGCAACACGATCGTGCTGGTTCTCAGCCCTTTGGCGCGGGCGGTACGGATATAGTTGCTGCTGAGCACCTCGATCATACTCCCGCGCATGATTCGCGCGATGATGGCGATCTGCGGCAGAGCCAGCGCGATGACGGGCAGCAATATGTTGTACAGCCCGCCATGTCCCCAACCGCCTGCCGGCAGCCAGTGCAGCATCAACGCGAACACCAGCACCATCAGCGGCGCGGTGACGAAATTCGGAATAGAGACGCCGGACATCGACAAACCCATGACGGCATAGTCCAGCCAACTGTTCTGGCGCAATGCCGCGATGCTGCCCAGCGCCAGACCCAGCAACAACGCCCAGAACATGGCCCAGAGACCGATCTTGAGCGATACCGGAAAACCTTTTGCGATCAGCTGGTTGACGGTCCAGTCCTGATACTTGAACGAGGGTCCCAGGTCACCGTGCAGCAGATCGTCCAGATAACTGAAGTACTGCTTATACAGCGGCTGATCCATGTGGTACTTCTCAAGCAGGTTCGCCTTGATCTGCGGAGGCAGATTGCGCTCCCCCTCGAATGGACCGCCGGGTGCCAGGCGAATCATGAAAAAACACAGCGTAACGAGGACGAACAGCGTCGGGATCGCGCCGAGTATTCGCCGGATCGTGTAGGAAAGCATCTTTATATATGACCCAGGTCGGTTGCGGTAGGCCGCGGGCCGGCGATTACCGGCCCGCGTTCCGACTCAGTTCTTGACGAAGTACCAGTCAGCGGAGTGGTTGTGGTCGAGCGGATTGCCTACGTAGCCACGGAGATTTTTGCTTCTGAAGTGCAAGGCGACGTACTGGAAGATCGGGATGATCGGATAGTCGTTCATCGCCATGCGCTCGGCCTCGGTATAGAACTTCACGCGCTGGGCCTCGCTGTCGCTGTTGGCGGCCTTCTCGACCAGAGCATCGTACTTGGCATTGCAGTAATGCGAGTTGTTCTGCGCCACGCCGCAGCGGAAAAGATCGGTAAAGGTCGTCGCATAATCGTAGTCACCGATCCAGCCGTCACGGGCGACCACGAAGTTGCCCTCCTGACGATCCCTGAGGAAGACCTTCCACTCCTCGTTCTCCAGGCTGACCTGGACGCCCAAGGCCTGCTTCCACATGGACGCTAGCGCCAGGGCTATCTTCTTGTGATCGGCGTTGGTGTTGTAGAGGATCGTGATCTTGAGCGGGTTCGCCTTGGAGTAGCCCGCTTCCTTATACAGTTTCTGTGCCTCGGCGATACGCTTGCTGTTCGACCAGTCGGACCAGCCGTACTGAATGAAATTGATGCCGGCGGTACCCTTGGGGACGAAGTTGTAGGCCGGGATCTGGCCCTGGCCGAGCACGTACTTGGTCAGCGCGACGCGATCCACCGCCAGCGACAGCGCCTTGCGCAGCGCCAGACTGCCCTTGAACGGCGGCTTCTGCATGTTTAGGTCGTAGTAGTACAGGCCGAGGTAGGGCTTGGTCACGATCTGACTACCGTACTTGGCCTTGAGGGTCTTGTACTGGCTGGAGGGGATGGTATAGGTCCAGTCCGACTGACCGGACTCGACCATCTGCATGGAAGTGTTGCTGTCGACGATCGGCAGATACTTCACTTCCTTGATCACCACATGCTTGGCGCCCCAGTAGTAGGGATTCTTGACCAGCGTGATATGGCCGTTGACCACCCAGCTCTTGAGTTCATAGGCGCCGTTGGACACCAGATGGCCAGGCTGCGTGAACTTGTTGCCCCACTTCTCGATACTTGGCTTGTAGGCGGGGAAAGTGGCCGGCTGACTGACGATCTGCAGGAAATACGGCGCCGGCTCCTTCAGCGTGATCTGCAGCGTGTGCGCGTCCAGTGCCTTCACGGCCAGATCCTTGAGCGGCAGCTTGCCGTCGTTGATCGCCTTGGCGTTCTTGATCGGATACAGGAAGTAGGCGTAGGCGGAGGCCAGTTTGGGGTCGACGCCGCGGCGCATGCCGTAGACGAAATCCTCGGCGGTCACGGGCTTGCCGTTGGACCAGCGTGCGTCCTTGCGCAAATGGAAGGTGTAGACGAAGTGATTCTTGCTGATCGTCCAGCTCTTGGCCACGCCCGGAACGATCGAGCCGTCAGGCGCTTCGAGGGTCAGGCCGACGAAAAGATCCAGGGAAATATTGCTCGCCGGCACGCCTTCGACCTTCTGCGGGTCCAGCGTGCCCGGTTCGGCGCTGTTGTTCTTGACCAGCACCTGTTTGGCAGCGAGCTGCGCACCGGCCGGCACATCCGCGGCCTGAGCACTGGTGAATGCGGCGATGCTCATAGCAGCCAACAGACTTACTACAGCGACGATCCTGGAGCATTTAATCATCGTGGCGTCATCCTTTGTTATTAAGGGTCCGTGGAAATTTCCGTCCCCGGATAAAATCCGGTGCTCGACAGCCAACCTCTAGTTAAGTTCCTTCATGAAAATCATCACCATGAAGAAACAGGCTTCTCGGACAAAACGGGCGCATAGTAGGGAGCCCCCCGTAGACTGTCAACGAACCGCGGCGGGATACATTTCACACTCCCGACCCAGCCATCGCAACGCGCAGCACACAAGCAAACTTCGGACCAGCGCGTTTACAGCGCATCAGAAGCACATGACTTGACGCAGGCTCGCACCACAGCGGTGCGATTTTGGTGGCGACGCCTCAATATGTAGCACGATCTTCGCGTTCATGCCGTTGTACGGTGACGATTCGCCCCGAACAGAATCAGCTCCTACTCATGGCAGGATCGACCGAATGCCCCCAATAAACCTCCGCGCGGCACGACCCGACGATGCTCCTGCCCTGCCCCGGCTTTCCACGCAGCTGGGCACTCTGCACTCATGCGCCGGCCACTCCAGGCCGTTGAGGACTCATCGGAACATGCGGTATACGTGTTCTGCGACGATGTCGAGCTGCTGGGGTGGACACACGTCATGCGCACCTTACGTCTCGAAAGCGGCTTCGGCGCCGAAATCGCCGGACTGATCGTGTCCGGGCACAGTCGAGAGCAAGGATTGGGCAAACGCCTGGTACTCCAGGCCGCGGACCGGGCCAGCTCCGGGTTCGCGGCCGTATGGAACGCGCCGGAGCGCACGCCTTCTACCAAGGACTCGGTTTCCAGCTGGAAAAGCTGCAACACGTTTTCATCCGCTCTCTGTAAGCACCTCTTGCAGCTATGTCCCCTCACCCTACAAGGAGACGACAAGAAACAAGGCCATGGATCACGCACCTCTTTCGCCCCCCAACTCCGAACTGCGGATTCGCGCCTATATTCCCGGCGACGGCGCAGACGTCATCAGACTCTGGAACGCCTGCGCTCTGGTGGTTCCGTGGAATGATCCGGCGACCGACATCCAACGCAAGCTGGACGTCGATGCCGCGGGCTTTCTGATCGGCGAGATCGGCAACCGTCTGGTCGCCAGCGTCATGGCCGGCTACGAGGGCCATCGCGGCTGGCTGAACTATCTTGCCGTCGACCCCGAATTACGCGGCAAGGGTTACGGACGCCGCATGGTGGATGCAGCCGAAACGCTGCTCATGGGGCGCGGCTGCCCCAAGGTCAACCTGCAGATTCGCGCCGGCAACGCGACCGTCGTCGAGTTCTACCGGCGTTTGGGCTACAGCCCCGACGCCGCGCTAGGACTGGGCAAGCGCCTGATCCCCGACATGGCGGCGCCGGGCACGGACGCTTCCGACGAGCAGATCCGGATCAGCTACGCCCCTCCGGCCATCGATGAATATCTGGAACTGCGTACCCGCGCAGGCCTGGGCACGCACTCTGCGGAAGCCGCCGCGCTCGGCCTGCCGCGCGGCCTGTTCGCGGTATCGCTGTATCGACGCGGGCGTCTCGTCGGGATGGGCCGCGTGGTCGGCGACGGCGGCTGCTACTTCGTCATTACCGACGTTGCGGTCGACCCCGACATACAAGGAGAAGGGTTGGACCATCAGGTGATGGACGAGATCATGAAGTATCTCGATCGCAGTGCGCCGCCCGACGCATACATTTCCCTGCTCGCCAACGTGCCGGAGTTTTACGAAACATTCGGATTTGAACGCACTGCGCCGGGCTGCGAGGGTATGTACTGGCCCGGGAACCGGAAACAGGTCCAACAGGAGGCAAGCGCTTGAAAACCCTGGGACTACTGGGCGGCATGAGTTGGGAGTCCACCGCTTCCTACTATGCCCTGATCAACGAAACGGTGAAGCAACGCCTTGGCGGCCTCCATTCCGCACGCATCCTGCTGAACAGCGTCGATTTCGCGGAGATCGCCGAGTTGCAGCACGCCGATGATTGGCAGGCGCTGGGCGAGCGTCTCGCCCAGGAGGCCGCCAGACTGGAAAGCGCGGGCGCCGACTGTCTGGTTCTATGCACCAATACCATGCATCGTGTCGCCGACCTGATCGAGAGCAGCGTCTCCATGCCGTTGCTGCACATCGCGGACGCGACCGGCGAGGCCCTGAGGGCAGACGGTGTCCGCGAGGTTGGACTTCTCGGCACCCGTTTCACCATGCAGGAAACGTTCTATCGCGAGCGGCTGCGCGAACGCTTCGGCCTGAATGTGCGGCTGCCTGGCGCCGCCGATCAGGAGCGCATACACCGCGTGATCTACGACGAACTGTGCCTGGGCCGAGTTGCCGAAGCTTCGCGCGCCGAGTATCTACAAGTCATTGCCGATCTGCAGCAGAACGGCGCCGAAGCCGTGATTCTCGGCTGCACGGAAATTGCCTTGCTTGTGAAACAATGCGATACGTTGGTGCCCCTGTACGACACCACGCACCTGCATGCGTTCAAAGCGGTCGACTTCGCACTGAAGCCGGACTAGACACGCACAGAGCCAATAATGGACACCCGGCGGCATTAAACGGTGTGTTCTTGAACAACAGCGGGAATCCCTGCCAAGTGGAGAACTGTTCATGCCAAAAGTCGCACTTATCACCGGCGGCAGCCGCGGTATAGGCGCCGCCACGGCCCGACTGGCCGCGGAACGCGGCTACGCAGTCTGTTTTTCATACCGGCACGACGAATACGCCGCGGAACAAGTGCTGCAGGACGTGCGTGCATTGGGTGGGGAAGCGCTCGCGGTACGCGCCGACGTCTGCAGCGAAGCCGACGTACTGCGGCTATTCAAACACTGCGGGGACGCTTTCGGCCCTCCGCACGCACTGGTCAACAATGCAGGCATTCTGGAAGCGCAGACAACGGTCGAAAACATGACCGCCGATCGTCTTCAGCGGGTCTTCAACATCAACGTGATCGGCTCCTTTCTGTGCGCGCGGGAAGCCGTGCGGCGAATGTCGACCCTCAGCGGCGGCGCCGGCGGCGCGATCGTCAACGTCTCCTCGAGAGCGGCCTGTCTCGGATCGCCGAACGAATACGTGGACTATGCCGCGTCCAAAGGCGCGATCGACACGCTAACGATCGGGCTGGCAAAGGAAGTGGGCGGAGCCGGAATCCGGGTCAATGCCGTACGACCGGGAGTCATCCACACGGACATCCATGCTTCAGGCGGCGAACCGGATCGTGTAGAGCGGATCAAATCCGC
Source organism: Acidihalobacter sp. (assembly GCF_037381185.1). Taxonomy (NCBI): domain Bacteria; kingdom Pseudomonadati; phylum Pseudomonadota; class Gammaproteobacteria; order Chromatiales; family Ectothiorhodospiraceae; genus Acidihalobacter; species Acidihalobacter sp. The sequence continues at coordinate 67,796 of NZ_JARRQY010000006.1, read as the reverse complement.
CATCCCCATGCAGCGCGGCGGACACGCGGAAGAGGTCGCACGTGCCATTCTGTGGCTGCTTTCGGACGAAGCGTCCTACACCACTGGCAGCTTCATCGACGTGTCCGGCGGACGCTGACTACCGTCCCACCGCGCTTCCCGACACCGAATACGGCTCAAATCCGGACCTGAACGACGAAATTCCGAAAAATGGACTATTGTGTCGGAAAATGAAACCGACAAAGGTTGTCAAAAAACGCGCTGCGTGAGCATTTCCAACGCCCCAACGCAAGAGGGAGTTGGGTTAAGAACACGCCGAAAAAATGACCGACGGGGTGCACGGATCGGAGCGGCCTGAGCCTACCAACCGGATAGACAAAGTACGTGTGCAGCGCGTGAGATTTCAAATCGCCCACACAGCCGTTTTCCCGGCATGTCCATAGTTGGGATACTCCCGCTACAAACAACCAACAGGCCAGCGACACTCCAGATGCCTCGACCACCCTCAGCAACCGCCGCCGACTCCAGCGCACAACTGGGAAAATATCTTTCATTTATTGACAAATTGCTCGATCGCGCCGGAACACGCGACGAACTGAACGATACGCTGATCGAGGGTCTCATCGAACTGGGTGTGGATGCTGCCTGGATCGGTCGCCTGACAGGAGAGGACTTGATCGAGCCGGAACGCTGGGCCGGCGAACAGATCGAGCACTATCTTTTCAGCACTGAAGTGCGCCTCAGGCAGAGCCCGGAAAACCCCAACCCCTCCTCCCGGGCCTGGCGCTGCAGCGAGTCCCAGATCATTGAACACTGGCCGGATCATACCGAGCAAACAGCTTCCTGGTATCGCCTCGGTTGGGAAATCGGCTGGCGCTCCTCGGCCCATGTTCCGCTACTCGCCAACGGCAAACCCATCGCTCTGCTCAATTTGTACAGCCGAATCCCTGGCTTCTTCGCGCTGCCCCCATGGCCGTTCGTGCTGAATCATCTGAGCCACGCCGCCGGCAATACAGCGCGTTATGTCGAGTTGGTCCGGCAACTGGCCGAACAACAGCAATATCTGGCGGAGATCGCCCTGCGCGACCCGCTGACCGGACTACGCAACCGAGCCAGCCTGGAAGACCATATTCAAGCAGCCATGGCCCGGGCACGCAGACACGAAAAACTCCTCGCGATCGGCATGCTCGACCTCGACTCCTTCAAACCGATCAACGACACCTATGGGCACGCCGCCGGCGATACCGTGATCAAGACCATCGGCGAGAGACTGGGGCACTCCCTGCGCGAAACCGACGGCGTATTCCGGTACGGCGGTGACGAGTTCGTGCTGTTGATAGAGAGCCTCGACAACCTGGGCTACCTGGACGAACTGCTCGAACGCACCGGACACGAACTGACGGCTCCGATCACAGCGCTTGAACATCAGGTACGCATCGAAGCCAGCCTCGGCATCGTCATCTATCCATTCGGCATAGCCGAAGACAACGAGCCCGGCATTCTCCTGCGACAGGCGGACCAGGCGCTATACCGCCTCAAGCGCAACAAGGCGCACCGCGGCAACTGGTGGACCCTCTACGCGCCAGACCAAGGGCAAGCGACGCACCACGAAGTTCTCCCTGACGCATCCGACGAAGCGCCACCCTATGGTCCGCGCGCCGCAGCACTGCTGGAAGGCATGTCATCGACATTCGACGAACATCACACACGCCCCTGGATGCAGGCACTGTATCAGCAGATATTGCACCGTTCGGGCGCCCGCTACCTGCTTACGATGCTGTCTCAGGCCGAAACCGAGCGTCTTCTGGATATTCTCGAACAACATGCGAAACTGCTGTGCGACCCCAATCTCGATGCGCTTACGCACCGGCGCGCAGCATTGGCCTCCGGACATTCCCACGCCGTTCTCGGCGTGGAAATCGGCGCGCTGATGGAAAGCTACGACCTCATGACCCGCATCCTTGAGCATCTGGCGCAGGCCGAAGGCCGACATTCCCATACCCTGAACGCACTGCTGACCCGGCGTATCGGCCTGGACGTACGCTGGCAGGTTCATGCCTATCACAACCTCGCCGAACAGCGCCAGGCGGTGCTTGCGCGCATCGACACCCTCGCCTGGGAATCGGACCGTTACCCGGATCTGGCACAAGGCGTGGTCAACGCCCTGCTGGAACTCGACGAAGTCGTATCGGTAACGATCGGCCGTCCGAATACGAATGGAGTGTTCGAGTTCGAGTTCGTTGCCGGAACCCCGTTCAAACAGTATCTCGATGCGCTGACCCGGAAAGCGGCCGCGCCGATCACCGTCGACACGAGCCGGCGCGATGGCCGCGGCCCTACCGGCCGCGCCTGGCGTAGCGGCCGCATAGAGCGCTGCCTGAACTACACCACGGACCCGGTCATGGAGCTTTGGCGCAAGGCGGCGGTCGAACTCGGTGTACGCTCCAGCGTGGCCATACCACTGGGTTCTCCGCAGGGCGAACCTCGCGCGGTGCTCACGCTTTACTGCGCCCTGCCCGGCGGCTATTCCTCCGAGGCACAAACCCATTTCCTGCAGCACCTGCAGAACACGCTGGGCCTGGCCCTGCATTCGATCGAGTCCCGGGAGGGCAAATCGGAAGCGGTGTCCCACGCTTCGCGCCGCCATTGGCGCCAGCTGATCGAGCAAGGCCTGGAAATGTATTTTCAGCCCATCATAGACCTGCGCGACGGGAGTGTCATAAAAGTCGAGGCGCTGGCACGTCTGCGCGATGGCGAAACGCTGCTGCGTCCCGATCAGTTCCTCCCCACGTTCACCCGGGACGACCTGCGGTCGTTATTCGAGCACGGCCTCGACCAGGCTCTGGAGATGCGCCGCAAGTGGTCCCGGCAAAATTGTTCGCTATCGATCTCGGTCAACCTTCCCACCACCGCGCTGACCGATCCGAGCTACGTGAGGATCACCCGTAGGCTGCTTGCGAGCCATACCTGTCCGCCGCGCGAGTTGTTCCTCGAAATGCTGGAAAGCGACGAACCGGAGGATGCGGGAATGCGCGCCCATGTACTGGGTCAATTCCGCGAACTGGGGGTACGGCTGTCCGAAGATGATCTCGGCGCCGGCTACAGCAGCCTGCATCGTCTCAGTCTACTGCCTTTCGACATCGTCAAGATCGATCAGATGCTCGTGCGCGGCATCCTCAACGAACCACAGAGGCTACTGACCTTCATTCGCCAGTTGACCCGCCTCGGTCAGGACCTCGGACTCTTGGTCGCCGTCGAAGGCCTGGAAACCCCCGGCCTGATCGAAGCCGCCGCGATCCTGGGAGCCGACATGGGGCAAGGCTATGCGATCAGCCGGCCGCTGCCGGCGGCGGAAGTGCTGAACTGGGCCAGGAACTACGTCAATCCGCTGCATCCCCAGCACCACCCGCTTACGGCCCTTGGCGCGATGGCGAGTTTCATCCTGTGGGAAGAACAGCTACGCTCGATCGCGCAACAGGAAACCTTGCGCGCGCAATTCTCGACTCTGCCCTGCCGGATAAGCGGCTACATTCGCGAACAACGCCTTTTCGGAACCGCGCTCGATCGTGCGCACGCACAGCTACATTCGGTCGCAGAACGGGAGGCCCCGGCCACCTCCGTCAGCTACCGCGAGGCGCGCGAGGCCTTTTTATCCGAATTGGGCAGACTGATCCATGCGTGAATCGAGAAAGCGATAAGGCATCAACTCGCGCCGAGCAACCATTCAGCGTACTCCAGATCCTCCGGACAGGTGATCTTGATGTTGTCCGCACGCCCCTCGACGACGCAGGGACGAAAACCCGCCTGCTCCATGGCGGAAGCCTCGTCGGTGACAGTCCAGCCATTCCTCTGCGCCAGCTCGAGACTGTTCAGCAGGGTTTCGAGGCGGAACATCTGCGGCGTCTGAGCATGCCATAGAGCGGAACGGTCGACCGTAGCCTCGATTTCGCCAGCAGCGTTCACGCGTTTCATGGTGTCGCGTACCGGCGTCGCGAGAATGCCACCGACCGGATGGCTGCGCATCCGATCGAGCAAACGCGACAGATCCTCCTCGCTCAGACAGGGTCGCGCCGCGTCGTGCACCAACACCCAGTCCGATCCCCGGGCACGGTCCGCCAAGGCACTCAGGGCATTGCACACCGAATCGGCGCGTTCGGCCCCACCGGTAACGCGTTCGACGCGCATGTCGGCGGCACACTCCAGAGTGGGCCAATAAGGATCGTCCGGCCCGACCGCGACGACCACACCCAGCAGCTCCGGACGATCCAGGAAACGCTTCAGCGTGTGTTCTATGACGGTACGGCCGGCAAGTTTCAGATACTGCTTGGGGCGTTCGGCCCCCATACGTCGACCGACACCCGCGGCGGGGATAACGGCCCAAAACGCATGCGGGGATGCACTCACGGTCTGCTGCCGGAATTGCGGGGCACGGCAACGGCAGGAACGACGGCACGCGTGCCGCCGGCTGCCGGCGCGACATATTGATAGAAAGTATCGCCCTTGCGGATCATGCCCATCTGACTGCGCGCCAGCTCATCGACCGCTGCAGTCCCACTCTTGAGATCCTTGACCTGCGCCTCGAGCGCCGCATTGCGGTCCTTGAGACGGGCGTTTTCGGCGCGCTGGGCGGCGATTTCCTGATGCAGGCGGTAGACGTCGCCGACGTTGCCCTCGCCGAACCATAGCTTGTACTGAAGCAAAACCAATAGCACGACGAGAAGCGTCACCAACCACTTCATCTTGGCGTGGGCCTCATACGCGCGGCAGGTATCGCCGCGATGCGGCGCGCCTTCCCCGACTCATCGCGTGAATACGCTTCGTCCGGGATATTCGGCCTGGGCACCCAGTTCCTCCTCGATGCGGATGAGCTGGTTGTATTTCGCCACACGGTCGGAGCGCGACAGAGCACCGGTCTTGATCTGCCCTGCCCGCGTGCCGACGGCGAGATCGGCAATGGTGATGTCCTCTGTTTCGCCGGAGCGATGCGAGACCACCGCGGTATAACCCGCATCCTTGGCCATGCGGATCGCTTCGAGGGTCTCCGTCAGCGTACCGATCTGGTTGACCTTGATCAGAATGGAGTTGGCCACCCCCTGCTCGATACCGCGAGCCAGAATCTCGGTATTGGTCACGAACAGATCATCACCGACCAGTTGCACCTTGTCGCCGAAGCGCTCGGTAAGCAGCTTCCATCCGGCCCAATCATCCTCGGCCATGCCATCCTCGATGGACACGATGGGATACTGCGCGACCCAGCCTGCCAGATAGTCGGCAAAAGCCGCCGCATCGTAGCGCTTGCCTTCGGAGGCCAGGACGTAGGCACCGTGCTCGTAGAATTCCGAACTGGCCGCATCCAGCGCCAGGGCGATGTCGTCACCGGCGCTGAAACCGGCCTTCTCGATGGCCTCAAGAATCGCGTGTATTGCCGCTTCGTTCGACGGCAGATTGGGTGCGAAACCGCCCTCGTCGCCCACCGCGGTGGACATGCCCTGCTTGCTCAGCACGCTCTTGAGCGCATGGAAGACCTCCGCGCCGTAGCGCACCGCCTCGCTCAGGCTCGGCGCGCCCACCGGCACGATCATGAACTCCTGCAGGTCCACACTGTTGTCGGCGTGTGCGCCGCCGTTGATGATGTTCATCATGGGCACCGGCATAGTCAGCGTGCCGTTGCCTCCCAGATGGCGGTACAGTGGCAGCCCCGCCTCGGCCGCGGCGGCCTTGCTCAAAGCCATCGACACTGCAAGCAGTGCGTTGGCGCCCAGACGCGACTTGTTCGGCGTGCCGTCGAGTTCGATCAGGCGCCGGTCGATGCCGGTCTGGTCGCGTCCGTCGAGACCGAGCAGATCCTCGCGTATCTCGCCATTCACATTGGCTACTGCCTGGCGCACGCCCTTGCCGCCGTAGCGTTGCGGATCGCCGTCGCGCAGTTCGACCGCCTCGCGCGTCCCGGTGGAGGCGCCGGACGGGACCGCCGCGCGCCCTTCGGCGCCGCTGGCGAGACGCACGTCGGCCTCGACGGTCGGGTTGCCGCGCGAATCAAGCAGTTCGCGGGCGCGAATATCGACGATCTCGGACATGTTCGTGAAGCCTCCTTGCCAAATCCTGCTGAACGGTTAAACGCCTGTCGCGGTCAGATCGGCTTCCGCCAGAGGCGCCGCCTTGACCGTCGCATCGAGCGCAACGAGAAGTTCGAGCAACGAAGCCATGCGCGCAAGTGGCCAGGCATTCGGACCGTCACTCAATGCCCGATCGGGATCGGGGTGGGTCTCCATGAACAGGCCGGCTACGCCCGCCGCAACGGCGGCCCTGGCCAGCACCGGGACGAACTCTCGCTGCCCGCCCGAGGCCGTCCCCTGGCCGCCAGGAAGTTGCACCGAATGCGTGGCATCGTAGACCACCGGGCAACCGGTATCGCGCATTACCGCGAGGGAGCGCATATCAGAGACGAGATTGTTATAGCCGAAGGATACGCCACGTTCACAGACCATGATTTGCTCGTTTCCGGCCTCGCGCGCCTTGTCGACCACGTTGCGCATGTCCCAGGGTGCGAGGAATTGGCCCTTTTTGATATTGACTGGCAGCCCCTGGCTGGCGACGTTGCGAATGAAGTTGGTCTGGCGGCACAGGAAGGCGGGCGTCTGCAGCACGTCGACGACCGCCGCGACCTCGCCCAGCGGCGTATCTTCGTGCACGTCCGTCAGCACCGGCACGCCGATCTGCTTGCGCACCTTGTCCAGGATCGTGAGCCCCTGTTCGATGCCCGGACCGCGGAAACTCGCCCCGGACGAACGGTTGGCCTTGTCGAAGGAGGACTTGTAGATGAACGGAACACCCAGGCGGTCCGTCAGTTCCTTGAGCTGTCCCGCCGTATCCAGCGCCAGCGCCTCGCTTTCGATCACGCAAGGCCCCGCGATCAGGAACAGCGGATGCTGCAAGCCGACTTCGAAACTGCACAGTTTCATGCCGACTTCGCCGTCTTGGTCTTGCATTCGCCGTGGTACTCGCGAGCGGCGCGCACGAAGCCGCTGAACAGCGGATGGCCGTCGCGCGGCGTCGACCTGAACTCGGGATGGAACTGGCAGCCGAGGAACCAGGGATGATCCTTGAGTTCGGTCATCTCGACCAGCGAGCCATCCATGGACGTTCCCGATATGACCAGGCCCGCCTCGCTCAACGGCTCGCGATACACATTATTGAACTCGTAGCGGTGGCGGTGGCGCTCGACGATCACGTCACTGCCGTAGACTCGATGCGCCAGGCTGCCCGGCTCAAGCCTGCACTCCTGGGCGCCGAGACGCATGGTGCCGCCGAGCTCGGATTCCTCGTCGCGGCGCTCGATACGGCCGGTGTGGTCCTGCCACTCCGTAATCAGGGCGATCACTGGATGCGGCGTGTCACGGTCGAATTCGGTGCTGCTCGCACCCTTGAGCCCGGCGATATGGCGGGCGAACTCGATCACCGCCACCTGCATGCCAAGACAGATGCCCAGGTAGGGCACCTTATGCTCGCGCGCGTATTGCACGGCCAGGATCTTACCCTCGATGCCTCGGCTGCCGAAGCCACCGGGAACCAGAATAGCGTCGAGATCGGCGAGCAGATCGGTGCCATCCACCTCGATCTGTTCCGAGTCGATGTAACGGATGCGCACTCGCGTCTGAGTGTGGATTCCCGCGTGGGTCAGAGCCTCATTGAGCGACTTGTAGGACTCCTTCAAATCGACGTACTTGCCGACCATGCCGATCACCACTTCGGCTTCCGGGAATTCCATGGCGTTGACCACGTTCTTCCAGTCCGACAAATCCGCCGGTGGCGCATCGAGATGGAACTTGCTTACCACCAGTTCGTCGAGGCGCTGAGCATGCAGCCAGAGGGGCAATTTGTATATGTTGTCCACATCAATGGCGGAGATCACCGCCTTTTCCTCGACATTGGTGAACAACGCGATCTTGCGCCGTTCCCCTTCCGGCAACGCTTCCTTGCTGCGGCAGATCAGGATGTCGGGCTGAATGCCGATCGAACGCAATTCCTTGACCGAGTGCTGGGTCGGCTTGGTCTTGATTTCACCGGAAGTCGGCAGATACGGCACCAGAGTCAGGTGAATGAACAGCGTGTTCTCGCGCCCCAGCTCCACGCCCAACTGGCGAATCGCCTCAAGAAACGGCAGCGACTCAATGTCTCCCACCGTACCGCCGATCTCCACCAGCGCGATATCGGCGTCATCCGCACCCTCGCGGATACAACGCTTGATCTCATCGGTAATGTGCGGGATGACCTGCACCGTACCGCCCAGGTAGTCTCCGCGGCGTTCCTTGCGGATAACGTTCTCGTAGATCTGGCCAGTCGTGAAGTTGTTGCGCTCGGTCGCCTTGAAACGCACGAAGCGTTCATAGTGTCCGAGGTCGAGGTCGGTCTCCGCACCGTCGTCGGTGACGTATACCTCGCCATGCTGGAACGGACTCATGGTGCCCGGATCGACGTTGATATAAGGGTCCAGCTTGAGCATCGAAATACTCTGCCCCCGGGCTTCCAGAACAGCGCCCAGCGAAGCGGCCGTAATACCCTTGCCCAGGGAGGAAACCACTCCGCCGGTAATGAAGACAAAACGTGTCATAAATTTGCGCCTGAGGGCGAAAGAAGGGGATGTTCGAGAGAAGATTTATGGCGCGCGAGTTTACCAAACTGCACCCGTGCCCACAATTGAGGAACCTGTTCCGCAGACCCTGGAGGGTTGTTGGAACGGATTCCGATCCAACCTCGTGCTGCGTACGGCTTCATCGCGCAGCCCGCATCACCATCAGTAGGTCCTCGGGAGTGATCCCTGGCATATCGAGCTGGAGTTCGGCAAGCGCCCGCGCCAGGCTTGAACGCAAGCCCTCGTCCTCCAGCGGTGCGCCGACCAATGCAGCGGCGAGCCGTTCCACCCCGCTTTCCGGTAAACAAGTGAAGTCGCCGCTGAGTTCGAGTCCGGCGATGACTCCGTCATGCACGAGCATACGCACCCGCAGCAGCCCGCCCGCTGCCTTGTGGGATGCCTCCGCGATATGCGTATCGTTGGAAATCTTCACCCGCCCGGGCGTGAAACGGCGCCCTCGACGATAGTTCCACTCCGGATCGCGCATACGCTGCTCCCACTCATTGATCGCTTTCAGCTCCCTCGGCGTGGGCTGGGACGGCACCGGCGTCGCCCCCAGGCTCGTTTCCACCTCTTGGAGAAAGGCCTCTTTGACCGCCTCGCGCTCCGGCGGCATGCCGAGTTCGCGTCTGAAGGACGTGATGTACTCGCTAAGGCTGTCGTAGAGCTTGTCGCGAAATTTTTCCGACGGCACGCGCAGGCAGCGGCTCATGTGCTTGGCATCAAAATCGAACATAAAACTGCCCACCATGACAATGGCCGAGTCGAAAGTTGCAGCCCCGGTGCCGCCGATCTTGCGGCCGTTCACCTGTATATCATTGATCGGACGCATCTCGGCCTGGATGCCGAAGCGGCGATAGGTGCGCACCACTGGCTCGATGAACAGTTCATAAAGCTCCTGGGCGAGATGCAGACCGTGTTGTTCGGGATAAATGAAGTGAAAGAACAACTGGTGATGGTCCAGGTAGACCGCACCGCCACCGACGTAGCGACGAACGATCGGCAGCCCGTGCATCGAGCAGTAGTCTTCGTCGACCTCCTGTTCGATATTCTGATGCGCGCCGACGCAAACGTACGGCTCTCGAGGAAACGCCAGACTCAACACCGGCGTGTCGTTCATACGCATGGCGCTCGCCACGCCATGATAAACCGCCTGCGACCGCAGCGCCGGCAGCGGGCCAAAGTCGAGCACACGTAGCGGATGCATCGGAACCTCCCTGGGCGAAGCGCCGGACGGGATCATTCGCTCCGGCGCAGGGATTTTCAGTGCCGCCTCACTTCATCCACGTTTGGCGAAGGTTTGTGATCAGCGGTATGGGAAAATAAAGCGCCAGACCAACCAGCGCTATGCCACCGGCAAAATAGAGCATGTCCAGCGGTTTGTCGAAATGTATCCCCAAGGCGTGTTCGAACAATTTGACGATGAGAATTCATCAGCACGACCTTGCCCAATCGAGCCTTCAAGTCTTTCGGGCTTTTTATGAACAACACGCGCGAACCCATTTCGGAGTTCTCGGCCTCGTCGATTTTGCTCGCGAAAAACTCATAAAGCTTCGGCGCGAATATCAGCGGCATGGTGACCAGCAGATAGCCGCCAAGGATACCGGCCACGTGGGCCATGGTGGAAGCCCTCACCCCGGGACGCCGGCGTTGCCCAGGTCGGGCGAAGCGTAGTGCCCCAAATGCAGGATCATGTACCACGCACCCACCGTCGCCGCGTAGAACATCGCCAGCGCCAATGCCAGACTGGTGATTACCGCGACGGGCATCACCAAGTGAAAAACCTTCGGAGACTGCTTCGAGCCACTTCATGCCGCCGAGAACCTCTGCCTGCTTGGGATTGGTGAGCGCTATCGCTGTAGCGTGATAGCGTTCACGAATCCAGCTCTTCGCACAACCAGTAACCGATCACCTCATGCAATTGCTCCCCCACATAGAGCAAGGGGATACGGTCACGCTCCCAAGGCGGCACCCCGGCTTCCTGCAGCATCGACTTCAGTGCACGCGAATGCGCCGTGCCCCTAACCCGGCAGCGCTCGCCCCCGCGCCTGAAACGAATACTGATCGCCCGCCCCGCCCGTCTTAGACCTTCGACATCAGCACGCAAATCGGCCACGCAAAGCCTGCATCCGAGGTGGGGAAGATCAAGCGGATCCCCGTTCAAATCCCAGTCGATGACCTGAGTGGGGTCGTGCGGGGACAGCGGTGTCATAGCGTACAGCGCACCCCGATAGCGGCGCAATTCGCCGCCAGGCCAGCGCAGGTGCGGCTGCGCGTCCGTCGCGGCCGCGAGCACCCGACTGCGCACCTGCTCCAGGCGCGCGGCATTGGGCGCAGGAAGCCCCTTGTCCGTCAACCAGACTCGCAGAACGTTATGCAAGCGCGCTCGACTCAGCACACGCAGCGCGGATACGCTGAGCGCCCCCGGTTCATCTGCCGCAACGGCCTCCATATCAACCCGCCCCAGGGTCGCCGTCAGTTCCAGAGTTTCGGCCTGATGCCCGGCGGCGCGTGCAAGCGTGCGTCCTGCAGCAGGCCAGCGCGCCTGGAGTGCCGGCATGATCCGGTGACGCAGATAGTTGCGTGCGGGGTCGAGCGAGCTGTTGGAAGGATCCTCGATCCACCCCAAACCCCGACGTTTCAGGTATTCCTGCAATGTCTCACGCGTTTGACCCAACAGTGGTCTTGCGTGCCAGCCTTTTCCGAACGGTACGAGGGGAGGCATACCGGCAAGACCCGCTGGCCCGGCACCGCGCAGCAATTGCAGCAGCAGGGTTTCAGCCTGATCGTCGCGGTGATGCGCGGTCAGCACGACGTCTCCCGGACGCATCTGTTGCGCCAGAGCCTCATAGCGGGCCGAGCGTGCTGCCGCCTCGGGCCCCTGCTCCGACATCCGCTGCACACTCACGCGCAGCAGCTGAAACTGCGCGCCGGTCTGGCAGGCCACGTCTGCGCATCTCAAGGCCCATTCTTCGGCCTGAGGCTGCAGCCCATGGTGAACATGCAGGGCTATCACCTCGCGGCCCAGACCGTCGAGCGAGGTCAACGCATGCAACAGCGCGTAGGAGTCCGCGCCGCCACTGAAACCGATCAACCATCGCCCGCTATCGGGCAGCTTTCGCAGTTCGAACGCCAGCGCTTCCGCATCGAAGCTCTCCACGCGGCTTCGCACGCTCATTGCGTTTGCCAATGAACCCGATTGCGCCCCGACTGCTTGGCTTTGTACAACGCCCGGTCGGCCCACTCCAGCAGACGCGAAACGCTGGTGTCCATCCCTGCTGTGCAGTATGCCGCTCCGATGCTGACCGTCACCTCGAGACTTCCAGCTTCCGCGTCCCTGTATGGAGCCTCCTGCACAGCGCGGCAAATGCGGCTGGCGACCTCTTCCGCCTCATCCAACCCGGCCTCCTCCAACAGCACGCAGAACTCCTCACCTCCGAGACGTCCGAAACGATCGTTATTCCGCAACTGCGCGCTGACCACGGCAGTGAAGTGCTTGAGCACCCTGTCACCGAACATATGGCCGTAGCGATCGTTGAAAATCTTGAAATGGTCCAGATCGAGCAACAGCAGCGCATACGACCGCTGATACCGACGACATCGCCGGATTGCATCGTCGATCTGGTTCAGAATCGTGCGGCGGTTACCGATCCCGGTGAGTTCGTCCGTGGTAGCGCGATATTCCAGTTCGCGCTCGAGCGTACGGCGCTCGGTGATGTCGCGCCAGATTCCCTCGACTCCGACGAAGGCTCCCTCCTCGTCGTACAAGGCTCGGGTGCTGATCGAGATATCGATGACTCGGCCGTCCTTGCATACCATCTGTCCGGGAAAATCCCGTACTGCACCTTCCCGCAGAATAATTTCACGCAGAGCCTCACGATCTTCAGGATCGGGATAGAAGTCGGCCGCCGGACGCCCGATGATCTCCTCCGCTTCGTAGCCAAGCACATTGCGCACCGCAGGACAGACCAGACGCGTGATACCCTCAGCATCGGTGCGATAGAAAACGTCCTGCATGTTCTCCAGCATACTGCGGAAGTTTTCGTCGCTTTCACGCAGGCGCTGCTCCATCTCGGAGCGGGCCGTCATGTCCATAAACACCGCCAATAAACCATTTGTGTCGCCGACGGGCTGCGTCACGCTGGTCAGCCCCAGGACGCGCAGCTTGCCCTTGGCGGTGTGAATGCGAAATTCGGTGGGAGGATTGTGCTGACGCCTCGCCTCGGCGCGACGGATGCGAGCGGTGATACGGGCCTGATCCAGCGGGTGGATGAACTCCATGACCGAGCGGCCGATCAATGCCTCGGCGCTGTCACCCTCGAGCAAGACCACCCCCGCAGGATTGATGTAGCACATGCGGTCGCCGACGAACAGAACGACCCCGGCTGGGAGATTATCCAACAAATGCTGAGTATCGGGCCCCGCGATGATCATTGTCCGGGCAAAACATCAGCCAAGAGCGCTATAGCTCATGAGCCGCTCATAACGGCGTTCCAACAGCTTCTCGACGCCTTGCTCGCGCAACTTGTTGAACGTCCGTTCCAGAGCCTCTCCAAGATGCGTGGCCATCGTTTCCGGATCGCGGTGCGCGGCGCCCGCCGGCTCCGGAATCACTTCGTCGATGAGTCCCAGCGAGCGCAGCCGCCCGGAGGTAATGCCCAGGGCCTCGGCAGCATCCGGAGCCTTCTCCGCGCTCTTCCAGAGGATAGAGGCACAGCCTTCGGGCGAAATCACCGAATAGGTGCTGTACTGCAGCATCATCACGTGGTCACCGACTCCGATCGCCAGCGCGCCGCCAGAACCGCCTTCGCCGATCACCGTGCAGATAATCGGCGTGCGTAGTTTCGACATCTCGAACAAATTGCGCGCGATAGCCTCGCTCTGGCCCCGTTCCTCGGCACCGACGCCGGGATAGGCGCCGGGCGTGTCGATAAAGGTCATGATCGGCAGCGAAAACCGCTCTGCCATCTGCATCAGACGCAGCGCCTTGCGGTAGCCTTCCGGGCGAGGCATGCCGAAGTTGCGCCTGACCTTCTCCTTGGTGTCGCGCCCCTTCTGATGACCGATTACCATGACCGGATGGTCGCGAAAACGCGCGAGACCGCCGACAACGGCCGCATCGTCGGCATAGGCGCGATCGCCGGCCAGTTCCTCGAAATCCGTGAACAAATGCCCGATGTAGTCCAGCGTATACGGACGACGCGGATGACGGGCGACCTGCGAAACCTGCCATGGCGTCAGATTGGCGAAGATCGACTGAGTCAATCCGCGAGCCTTCTTCTCCAACTTGGCGATCTCTTCGCCGAGATTGACCTCGTTGTCATTGCCGACGTACCGCAGCTCCTCGATCTTGGCCTCAAGTTCGGCGATCGGCTGTTCGAAGTCTAGAAAATCAGGGTTCATGCGCGTTGGGTCGTCCGCTTGTGCTTATGAAAAGATGGCGCATTGTACGCGCCGAGTCTACCAATGTCAGGCTAGACCCCGCTATCGGAGCGGATGGTGAAGGCAAAATCCAAGGCTCCCTGCCAAGATCTTTAGGGCCTCTGTTTGCATTATTGCAGGAGCCGCTTTTCGTGACCCGCTAGACCCCGAAAGTGCTTTATAGCCCGAGTTACATGCGCGAACGGCAACGCCCTGGCGCCCGACAAGTGGCCTGGGGTTCTTCGGGTTGTGCCCGCCTAAGCGCCACTCGGCGTTGCTTGTCGTATATTTAGAGTAGCCAAACTTCTCTCCTCTCGCCTTGATTGACGCTCGGGCAGACGCAACGGCACACCACGCAATAATGTGAACAGACTCTAAGGATAACGGAGATCCCGAGAACCGGTGATTGCAGCGCAGCCCGTACACCTCGGGAGCTGAATCACGCTCGCACCCCTGCCCCGCCGTTGAACGAAGAGCTATTCAGAGTGGCATTCCATCAACGTCCCTGCTCCCCATTCGCATACCGCAACCGAACGTTGTCGCCGCCGGCCAGCATCTGCAGCCGATGAAGCAGTTCATCGCTGGGCCGCACCCGCCAATTATCGCCCAACGCCAGACGCGCCTGGGCCCAGCGGTTGCGATAGCGGATGTTGATACGGCAGCCCCCCTGGCGAAACGGTTTGAGAATGTGCTCGAGTTCACCGATGAAACCATTCAGGCTACCTTCGTTGCTGACGGTGAGTTCGAGATCTCGGGCGAATTGCGCACGAGCCTGTTCGATGCTGAAAATCCGCCTTGCCGTCACGCGCTGACGGCCACTGAAATGATCGACGCTGATTCCGGCCTCGATCACCAGCAGACTGTCCTTGACCAACAGGTCGGCATAGGACTGATGCTCCTCTCCGAACACGCCGACATCAAGCCGCCCCGTTCGATCATCCAGCGTCACGAACGCGAAGCGGCCCGATGACCCGTTACGAACGGACAGACCTACCACCAGACCCGCGACGATGACCATGCGCTCCTTGCGCTCACCTCGTCCACGGCCGCTGTCGCCGGCATCGTCGCGTAGCCAAGTCTCGATCGGAGCGGTCACCATATGGCGCAGTTCTTCGGTATAGCGGTCGATCGGATGCCCGGTCAGATAAAGCCCGAGCGTCTCCTTCTCGGCGCGCAGGCGTTCGTCTTCCGCCCACTCGGGCAACCGTTCGGGCTGTCTGCTCAGCTCAGCCGACGGCTGCGCGCCGAACAAATCCACCTGCCCCAAATCCGCATCCCGCCGATGCTGCTCGGCGGCCTGAACGGCTTCCGGCAGATGCGCCATCAGCGAGGCTCGGTTGTGACCGAGCGGATCGAGAGCGCCGCCGCGAATCATCGCTTCCAGCACGCGTCGGTTGACCTTCTGGCCGATCATGCGCCGGCACAGATCGTCGAGATCGGCGAATTCACCGTTGCCTCGCCGTTCCTCCAGCATGCTGCTGATGGCCGACTCACCGACCCCCTTGATCGCTCCCAGACCGTAAAGGATGGTGCTCTCGTCCAGCACGGTGAAGCGGTAATCGGAACGGTTGATGTCCGGCGGCAATACGCTCAGGTCGAGGCGCCGGCATTCCTCGATCAGATTCACCACCTTGTCGGTATTGTCCATGTCCGCGGACAGCACTGCCGCCATGAAAGCGGCCGGATGGTGCGCCTTGAGCCACGCGGTCTGATAAGACAGCAGCGCGTAGGCGGCCGAATGCGACTTGTTGAAGCCGTAGCCGGCGAACTTCTCCATCAGATCGAAGATGTAGGTCGCAACATCCGCGTTCACGCCGCGCCCGACCGCTCCCTCCATGAAGATTGCGCGCTGTTTGGCCATCTCCTCGGGCTTCTTCTTGCCCATGGCACGGCGCAGCTGGTCGGCGCCGCCCAGCGTGTAGCCGGCCAGCTCCTGCGCGATCTGCATGACCTGTTCCTGGTACAGGATCACGCCGTAGGTCGGCTTGAGGATTGGCTCCAGCGCGGGATGCGGGTATTCGACCTTGGCCCGTCCATGCTTGCGGTTGATGAAGTCGTCGACCATGCCCGACTGCAACGGACCCGGGCGGTACAGCGCAACCAGCGCGACGATGTCCTCGAAATTATCCGGCTGCAAGCGTTTGATCAGCTCCTGCATGCCGTTGGACTCTAACTGGAACACCGCCGTAGTCTGATGGCGTTTGAGCAGATCGTAGGTCGCAACATCGTCCAGCGGCAGCAGGTTGACGTTGAGCGGCTCCTCGCCCTCGCCGCGACGCCGATCGATGTTCTGTACCGCCCAGTCGATGATAGTCAGCGTGCGCAGGCCGAGGAAGTCGAACTTGACCAGACCGATCGACTCGACATCGTCCTTGTCGAACTGGGTGACCAGGCTCCCTCCACCCTCTTCGCAGTACAGCGGCGTGAAATCCGTCAGCGCGCTGGGGGCGATGACCACGCCGCCGGCGTGCTTGCCCGCGTTGCGCGCCAACCCCTCCAAGCTGCGCGCCAGTTCGATCAAGGCGGCGACTTCCTCTTCTTCCTCGCAAGCGCGCCGCAGTTCCTCCTCCTGCTGCAGCGCCTTCTCCAGCGTCATGCCGATTTCGAAGGGGATGAGTTTGGCGATCCGGTCGACGAAACCGTAGGGATGGCCGAGCACACGGCCCACGTCGCGTACCACCGCCTTGGCTGCCATGCTGCCGTAGGTGATGATCTGCGACACCTGGTTGCGGCCGTAGCGTTCGGCCACGTAGTCGATCACCCGGTCGCGCCCCTCCATGCAGAAGTCGACGTCAAAGTCGGGCATCGACACGCGCTCCGGATTGAGAAAGCGCTCGAAGAGAAGGTCGTAACGCATTGGATCAAGGTCGGTTATCTTCAGCGCATACGCAACCAGGGAACCCGCTCCCGAACCACGCCCCGGCCCCACCGGCACATCGTTTCGCTTGGCCCACTGGATAAAGTCGGCGACGATGAGGAAGTAGCCCGGAAAACCCATCTGGATGATGATGTCGAGTTCGCGTTCCAGACGCTCGTGATACGGCGCCGTGCGCTTGTCGAAATCAACCGCCGTCCGATCGAACAGCATGTCCAGACGGGCCGCCAGCCCCTGCTCCGACTCATGACGCAGGAAATCTTCTGTGCTCATGCCTTCCGGCACGGGGAACTGCGGCAGCACCGTCTTGCCCAGAGTCAGTTTGACGCTGCAGCGCTTGGCGATCTCGACGCTGTTCTCCAACGCCTCGGGCAGGTCCGCGAATAAGGCCCGCATTTCCTCCGCGGAGCGCAGATACTGCTGCTCGCTGTAACGCCGCACACGGCGCGGATCGGCCAGAACGTCGCCATCGCGGATGCACACGCGCGCCTCATGCGAATCGAAATCCGACGACTGCAGAAACCGCACATCATTGGTCGCGACCACCGGCGTATCGGTCGCCGCAGCCAAATCGACCGCGGCATGCAGATAATCCTCCTCGCCCTCGCGTCCGGTACGCTGGACCTCAAGGTAGAAGCGGCCGGGGAACAGCCCCAGCCACTGCTCCAGCAGCGCGCCCGCGTTACCCTCGTTGCCGGCCAGCAGCGCCCGGCCGATGTCGCCGGTACGCCCTCCGGACAAGGCGATCAATCCGTCGCTGGCACCATCCAGCCAGGCGTAGTCCAGCATCGGCACACCGCCGTGCTGGCCTTCCTGGTAACCGCGCGAGATCAGGCGGGTGAGATTGCGGTAGCCGTCATCGTCCTGGCACAGCAACAACAGGCGCCCCGGTGGGTCGGCTTCCAACGCACCCGCTGCGGGAGGGCGGCGAATCCACGTGTCGACACCGACGATGGGCTTGATCCCGTGACGTTGCGCGGCGTCAGACAGTCATCTCGCGTACTTCCTCACTTCGGAGGGTGAAAAACAAAGGCGGAACCGGCCGGCTGCGCACAAGCGGATGGCACACAGGACAGCGCCAAAGGCACAATGTACGCCACGCATTCACAAGGAGCACACCGTGCTGCGCGATTTCCTCATCGGCCTCGGCTACGTCATGCGCGGCCTTCGCCTGATCGGCCAGCCCGGCCTGCGGCGTTACGTCATCCTGCCGCTTACGATCAACGTCGTCGTCTTCGCGACTGCAATCTACTGGCTCGTACGCATGCTCGACACGATCATGCAGCGCTACATTCCGCAGTGGCTGAGCTGGCTGGAGTGGCTGCTATGGCCCTTGCTCGCCGTCGGTTTCGCCGTGGCGGTATTCTACACCTTCACCCTGATCGCGAACCTCCTCGCAGCGCCTTTCACCGGCCTGCTGGCCGAACGCGTGGAGCAGCGCCTCGGCGGCCGCCCGCCGAGCGCGGAAGCCAGCCTGTGGGGCAATCTGCGCAGCGCACTGCTGGCCGTTCGCGTGCAGGGCGCGGCTCTGCTCTACATGCTGGCCTGGTCCATACCGCTGATCCTGCTCGGCTTCGTTCCCGGCATCGGCTTGCTGTTGGCGCCGCTATGGATGGTGTTCTCCGCCTGGATGCTGGCACTGGGCTATCTGGCGACGCCGACCGGCAACCACGATTTCGATTTTCGCCGTAACCGCGCCCTGGTCGCCGACCACCGTGCGCTTGCCCTGGGACTGGGCACGGGCATCACCGCGCTGACCGTGATCCCGGTGCTGAACTTCCTGGCGCTTCCCGCGGGCACGGCCGCAGCCGCAGCCTTGTGGACGGAAAAGCTTTCCGCTCAGATGAATTTGAACCGATCAGCCGGCAATTAGTCCTATTTGTCGGCAAATACGAATTTCCCCACGCATCCGCTCATCGATATGCGATCAAATGTACCCGTTGAATCGGCACTGATTGCGGCAATGTCCCTCACTATACCGGCCTACCGCGGGTAGTCTCATCCGATTGGACACCACAGACCCTACAGCCGCTACATCGGCGAAATCCTGCGCGTGGACGACCAGCATCAAGTCATCGAACTGCAACGCGCACGCGAATTCCGCTTCTTTACCCCGGACGACGTACGCAAGTTGGAACTGCCCGGCAACCTCGCCGTCAGCAAACCCTCGCCATACACGCACAACATCATCGCCTACATGGAGTGCACATCCGATGAACAGCGTATCTATTCGCTCGGCGTGAGCCGTATCGAGGCGGCGGCGCAGGGGGCCGACGAAGCGGCCAAGGAAATGCAGTATCGACTCAGCGTACACACCCTGCTGCAGCCCATCGACCATCTCGCCACGCGCGTCTACAGCCAGAACCGCGGGGTCGCGATCCTCGAATATCTGTCCTGGTCGAGCTACTACTATAACGACGGCGAGACTGACGGCATGGAGAACATCGAGTACGTGGTGAAGGTCATCGCCGAACAAGGCAAGGACTTCCTACTCGACGTCGTCGGCTCCAAGGAGGAAGGCCTCAAGCAGATATTCTCCAGCGCCTCGGAGCATTCATCCCTGCCCATCGAGTATGTGCAGCGCTTCGGCCAGTTCGACGGCTTTTTCGCCCGCGGCAACGTCGCCGAACTCACTCGGGCGGCAGGCGTGGATGAATCGCTGAAGAAACTCGAAGCCGAAGCGCGCCGTTAACAGCGCTCGCGACAGATACAAAAACGCCGGATGGACAAACCATCCGGCGCTGCATGGGGTCCGGGCGGCGTGTACGCATTCAGCCTCGCAGAAATTTTTCCAACCTCGCCACACCCTCGCGCAGTTGCTCCATTCCGGTCGTGTAGGCAAAGCGCAGATGCTGCGCGGCGCCGAAGTCGCCGAAATCGATGCCTGGAGTCACGGCGACACCTGCCTCCTCCATGATCCGCTGCGAGAGTTCGAAGCTGTCCTGGCCGAAGCGCTCGCAGTTGGCGTACAGATAGAAAGCGCCTTGCGGCGTGACCGGAATATCGAAGCCTAGATCCCTCAGCGCCGGCAGTAAATAGTCACGCCGCTCACGAAACGCTTCACGGCGTTGCTCGAATATTTCTTCGGCCTCGGGCGTGAACGCCGCCAGGGCTGCATGCTGAGCCGGAGTCGATGCGGATATGTAAACGTTTTGCTGCAGCTTCTCCAACGGACGCACGTATACCTCCGGCGCCACGATCCAGCCCAGACGCCAGCCGGTCATGCCGAAATACTTGGAAAAGCTGTTCAGCACGAAAGCCTCGTCCGACAGCCCCAGAACTGTCGGAGCCTGCGCCTCGTACACCAGTCCGTGATAGATCTCGTCCACGATCAGCGCGCCGCCCTGACGCGCTGAGAACTCGGCCATCGCCGCCAGATCGTCGGCTCCGATCAGCGTGCCTGTCGGATTCGCGGGCGACGCCACCAGCGCTGCCACCGTGCTGCGGCTCCAGTGCGCGCGCAGCAGTTCGGCATTCAGCTGATAATGCGTATCGCGATGCACCGGAATATTGCGTGCATGACCTTCGAACAGGCGCACGAAGTGCCTATTGCACGGGTAGCCTGGATCGGTCAGCAGCACCTCGTCGCCAACGTCGACCAGCGCAGCCAGGACCAGTTGCAACGCCGCCGAACCGCCTGAGGTGACAATCACCCGGCGCTGATCGACGTCGACACCGTAGCGACGCGCATAGTGCCCGGCAATCGCCTCGCGCAGCGCCGGCAGGCCCAAAGCCGGACTGTAGGCGGTATACCCATCCTCCAGCGCACGCTGTCCCGCGCGGATTATGGGCTCGGCGGTAGCGAAATCCGGTTCGCCGATCTCCATGTGTACGATTGAACGCCCCTCCGCCTCCAGAGCTTTAGCGCGCACGAGCAGATCCATCACATGAAACGGGGCGATGTCGCGGACGCGGGCGGCGAGATGCGGCGACCCAGCGTTCACTGCAGTTCCCGGCGACGGCGCATTTCCCACCATCCGGTTACTTACGCCGCTTGATGTGTTTCAACATGCGAGTCCGGCTGCGCTCTTGTCGCGGTGTCAGCGTATTGCGCTTGCCGGCATAGGGGTTGTCGCCGGTGCGGAACTCGAGCACCACCGGTGTACCGACGAGCTTGAGAGCGCGTCGAAAACCATTGGCCAGATAGCGCTTGTAAGCGCCTGGCAGGCGCTCGGTCTGGTTGCCGTGAATGATCACGGTAAACGGCCGGTGTCCGCCGAGGTGCGCATAGCGCAGCTTGATGCGCCTCCCTCTGGACATGGGCGGTTGATGCGCAGCGACGAGCCCCTCGAGCAAGCGGTTGAGTTCTGCCGTTGAAACCTCGCGATGTGCGCTCGCATGAGCCTTGAGCACGGCACCGAACAGCGTACCCACACCGGTACCGTGCAGCGCGGAAATGAAATGCCGTTCGGCGAAATCGAGGAAGGTCAGTTTCAGGGCGAGGCTGCGCTTGACGGCTTCACGGTCATCGCCTGAAAGGCCATCCCACTTGTTGATCGACACCACCAGAGCCGCGCCGGCGTCCAGCACCAAGCCGATCAGATGTGCGTCCTGCTCGCTGATGCCGGCACGCGCGTCGAGCACGAGGATCACCACGTCCGCGGACTTGATCGCATCCAGGGTTTTCACCACGCTGAATTTTTCGATGGTTTCGTGTACGCGGGCACGGCGCCGCACGCCCGCCGTGTCGACCAGTGTGTACTGCCGACCATCGCGTTCGAACGGCACGTCGATCGTATCACGCGTGGTGCCGGGATGGTCGAAAACCACCACACGATCCTCGCCGAGGATGCGGTTGATCAGCGTCGACTTGCCCACATTCGGCCTGCCGACGAAGGCGATGCGTATCCGCTGCGCGGTTTCGTCGTCGTCCTGCGACTCGCTGCCGCCCTCTTCCACAGACGCCGTGGACGCCTCGACGACGTTTTCGATCAACGCCTCGACACCGGCTCCCTGGTTGGCGGAAATGAACACCGGCTCACCCAGCCCCAGACTCCAGGCATCGGCCAGAGCAGCATCGCGGTTCGCCACATCCGCTTTGTTGACCACCAGCGTCACCGGCTTGCCGAGCGTGCGCAACTCGGTCGCCAGCTGTTCATCGCCCGCCGTCACGCCGATCCGACCATCGATCAGGAACAGCACCTGGGTGGACTCGCGCATGGCCTGGCGGCTTTGCTCGCTCATCAGCGCATCTATCGCGTCGGTCTCTTCGCCAAGACCACCGGTATCGATCACCAGATAACCGCGACTGCCGATGCGCCCGAGCCCGTATTTGCGGTCGCGGGTAAGGCCGGGAATATCGGCCACCAGCGCATCGCGGCTGCGGGTCAGACGGTTGAACAGCGTCGACTTGCCCACATTGGGGCGCCCTACCAGGGCCAGAACCGTCTGCATTTATCGCCTCGAAGTGCCGCAGCGCGGCCCGTCAAAAATTAAAACCACCGACCTTGGTCGATGACGAACCGCCGTCGGAATTGGAACCGTTCGCCTTGTCGGACGGGCCGAGCACACGGTAAGCACTCAAGCGCCCACCTGCAGTCTGTACATAGATCGTATCGCCTACCACGACGGGGGCCACCTGAATAGCTCCGCCGCCGACCTGTTCGCGCGCAACCAGACTGCCGTCACTGCTGGACAACCACTGCAGATAGCCGGCGTAGTCACCGACCACGACGTAGCCGGCAACCACCGTCGGTGCAGTCACCTCACGAAAATGCAGCGCGTCCTGCTTCCACAGCGAAGCACCGTTGCTGCGGTCCAGTGCCCAGATGTCGCTGTCCGCGTCGGTGACGAACACCGCATTGGGACCAAGCGCCAAACCGGCATAGGACGACATCTTGTGCGACCATTCGAGCTGACCACCCGCAGTCTGCGCGGCGACCACACGCCCGTTGTAGCTCGCCGCATAAACGGTATTGCCCGAATCGGACAACACGATGCGCCCGTCCACGTCGACCAGGCGCTGCAGTTCGGAGGCGCCACGTGCTTCGCCAACTCGCAGTTCCCAAAGCTGCGCACCGGTATCGAGGGAGAAGGCCGCGAGCTTGCCGCTGGAAAAACCCGCGATGACGTTGCCCGAATCGATGACAGGCCGCGACTTGCCGCGCAGGATGAGGTTCGGCGGCTCGCTGCCGTGGCTCCACAACACGTTTCCAGTCGTAGTATCGATGGCGAACAACTTACCGTCGTTGGTGTGCGCGACAATCGTACCTTCGCTGATCCCGGACAAGGCCATCACCTCGCTGGACAGCTGGGTCTGCCACACCAGGCCGCGCTGCTTGAGCGAAATCCCCAGCACCATACCATCCTGCGTGCCGACGAACAGCATCCCGTCGCCGCCGACCACGCCACCGACCAGCTTGCGTCCGGTCTTCACCGACCACTGTTGGCGGCCGTCCTTGAGCGCATAAGCGGCCACGGTGCCCGCGTGGTCGGCCGCGTACAGGAGTTTTCCGGACACATAGGGTCGCAAATGCAGGAAATAGCCACCGTTGCCATTACCGATGGAACTGGTCCACAAGTGATCGACTCTCAGCGTGGTTTTGATAGGCGCCAAGGCGGTCGGCGGGCGCGTGTTCTTCGCGCCACCGAATATCCCGCAGCCGCCCAGCGACAGCGCTCCAAGCAGAACGGTGGCCAGGGTAACGATGCGCGCAGCGCGGCTCATCAAGCTTTCCCCTGTGTAACGGCAGCGAGGGCAGCGATCTTCATCTTCAGCCCGTCAACCGGCAAACCGGCGATCTGCGCGCCGGCCAGCGCCTGCTCATACGCGGCGCGGGCCCGCTGAGCATTCCCCTTGACCTCCCATGCGTCGCCCTCGACTTCCTTCACCAGCGGCATGTAAGCCTCGGAGAAACCGGTCTTGAGCAGACTCAGCGCCGCATCGGGCTTCTTCTGCGCAATGCGCACCTGAGCCAAGCGCAAAACGGCAATACGTTGCAGGCTTTGCTGCGAACCATGGTCGGCAACCCACTGCAGATCGACTGCCGCAGCGTCGAGTTTGCCGGTTTCGACCGCTCGTTTGGCGAGAATCAGCTGCGCCAACGCTGCATACGGCGTATCAGCGTAGCCCTTGATCAACTGCTTGGCCGCCTGATCGATCCCATTGGCATCGTCGCTCTTCGCCGCCTGCTGCAGGGTCGCATAGATCGCCGAGGCCTGCTGTGCCTGGTGCATACGGTAATAGCCCCAGCCCTTCCATGAGCCGAAACCAAGCACGCCGACCAGCACGATCAGTGTCACCCAGCGGCCATATGCCCTCCACCAGCGTTTGATGCGTTCGAGATCTTCGTCTTCGGTCGTATACACGCTCAACGTCCTTCTTGATCCATCGGGCAATGGCGCAGCAATTCGGCCAGCAGGGCCGTCTGCGCCACCATGTTCTGCGTTGCCTCGCCTCGCAGCGCTCGGACGGTCACCATTCCTTCGACCACCTCCTGTTCGCCGAGAATCAACGCGACTTCGGCACCGCTTCGATCAGCGCGTTTCATCTGCGCCTTGAGACCGCCCTCGCCACAGTACACCTGCACTCCGAGTTCGGGGCGTGCCTCGCGCACGGCTTCAGCGATGTGCAACGCCTCACGCCGCGCCGCCGCCCCCTGGCTCAACACATACACTCGAGGAACGGCTGGTGCAGGCAGCAGGTCCTGCGCCTCAAGCAAAGCCAACAGGCGTTCAATGCCCATGGCGAAACCGCAGGCCGGGGTTTCCCGCCCACCGAGCTGGCTGACCAGCGCATCGTAGCGTCCACCCGCGCAAACCGTACCCTGTGCGCCCAACGCGTCGGTCACCCACTCGAACACGGTACGCGAATAGTAATCGAGACCGCGCACCAAACGTGGGTTGATGACGTACTCAATTCCCGCCGAGGACAACAGCTCGCACAATCCCTCGAAGTGCTCGCGCGAGGACTCGTCCAGCGCCTCCAGCAACTGCGGGGCTTCGCGCAGTACCTCACGGGTGTCCGGATCCTTGCTGTCGAGCACCCGCAGAGGATTGCTTTCCAGGCGACGTCGGCTGTCTTCGTCCAGTTCGTCACGGCGGCTGCGCAGAAAACTCTGCAGTTCGTCACGATAGGCTGCGCGCGCTTCGGCGTTGCCAAGGGAATTGAGTTCCAGACGCAAGCCGCCGAGTCCCAGCGCACGCCACAGCCGCGCAGTCATCAGAATGAGTTCGGCATCGATGGCCGGCCCTTCCATGCCGAAAGTCTCGGCGCCCATCTGATAGAACTGCCGGTAGCGCCCCTTTTGCGGCCGCTCATGACGGAACATCGGGCCGCTGTACCAGATCCGCACCAGCTGATTGTGCAGGAAACCGTGCTCGATGCCGGAGCGCACGCAGCCTGCCGTGCCCTCAGGACGTAGCGTCAGGCTCTCTCCGTTGCGGTCGGCGAAGGTGTACATCTCCTTCTCGACGATGTCCGTCACCTCGCCGATCGAACGTGCGAACAGTTCGGTCTTCTCCACGATCGGCAGGCGAATCTTCTGATAGCCATAGCTCTCGACCACCTCGCGTATCGTCGCTTCGAGCCAGGACCATGCCGCTCCCGCTTCGGGCAGGATGTCATGCATTCCGCGGATGGACTGAATGCGATCTACCATATGATTCCTTTCAATTCAGAGTCGATGCGACTCGTCGAGCTTCTTCTGACGCCCCTTCAGCGGCGCGTCCGTCCATCCGCCAGCAGCTTGAAACGAGCAGTGCTATTGCTCTGCGTATACTGCACCGCACTTACCTGTTTGCCGTCGACATGCAGGGTCACACCGGGGGCATAGCCAAGAAAGACGGAAAATGGCGGTGTGCCGGAAAACGTTCTTTTCGTGCCTGCATCGAGCAAACCGCGAAACAGTTGCGTGCCGCGGCCGTCATCGATCTGCACCCAGCTTTTAGCGGTGAGCTGCAGCACCAGTTGGGTTCCAGATACGCCGGCGGACGGCGAAGCTGTCGTCGACGGGGCTGAAGAAGACACGCTAGGCGTTGACGGAGTCTGTGTAGATGACCCGGGTTTGGAGGTTGCGACGACGACGGGCGTGGTCGGTTTTGGCAACTCGGCCTTGCTTGCATTGCCAGCGGACGCCGCAGCGCTCGGCGCGGAACTGTCCGTCTTGCCGTTCGCTGGATCAGCAACGCCCGAAACCCTCGGTTCGACCACCTGAGATGCCGTCTGACTGATCGCCGGCGTGCCAACCGCATTGGCAGTCGGAGTCTGCTGTGCCTGCTGGGTGGTGGTTTGCACCTGCGGTGGCACGCTGGAATGCTTGGGCCGCGTCAGCCACCAGGCGGACACGACGATCAGGATCAGAATGATCAACCCACCCACCACTTGAACACGAACGCGCCGCTCCGCATCCGTCGACGCGGATTCGCGCGGCAGGACCTCGGGCTGCTGCACCGCCAGCCCGGAATACGCCTGCAACAGCTCGTTTGCATCCAGATCCAGCAAACGCGCGTACGCTCGCAGATAACCTTTCACATAGGCTGGCTCCGGCAGGCGTTCGACATCGTCGCACTCCAACGCCTCGACTACCGCTTTCTCGAGATTCAGCGAGCGAGCCACGTCTTCTCGGCTAAGCCCCGCAGCTTCACGCGCATCGCGCAGGTGCGCCCCAGGGCCTTCGCGACGCGCCTGCTGCCGGACTTCCTCGATGCTGGGGTCGGCGTCCTGCGACATGTTACGAGCCTCCGTTCTGGAGCGCCTTCGCCTCCGGTGAATTGGGGAACATGCGGTACAGATCCCTCGCGCACTGGGTCGCCCCCATCAGATCGCCCACGTGTTGCTTCACCTTCATGCACAAGGCGAGGATGGGTGGCGAATAATGCGCTCGCCCCTGGATGCGTCCAAGATACTTGTCCGCACTCTTCCAGTCGCCTTCGTCGGCAGCGACTCTGGCGAGGCCGTACAACGCCGACGGAAACCCAGGGTATATCTTAAGAGCTTTATTAAACGCGACATCGGCGTGCTTGTAGTCGCCCTGGTTCAGATAGCACAAACCCGAATTGGCGTACGCGCCCTGCGGCGTGGGATACAGAGGGTTGGCCAGGGCAGCTTTGAACTCCTTCTGCGCCTCACCGTAGCGTTTTTGCTCGCACAGGAAAATGCCGAAGTTGTTGTGCGCCTGGGAGTCCTTGGGGTCAAGTTCGATGGCCTTGCGGAAGCTCGCCTCAGCCTTGGCGTTCTCGCCCAGGCGTTGCATCAACAGCGCATATTCATAGCGGATCGACGACGAATCCGGATACTGCTCCATCGCAAGCTTGAGTTTGTCGTGCGCGCGCTGGATATTGCCCGAATTCATGTAGTCGATGCCGAGACGTGCGTTGATCAAGCCTGCCTGCTGCAGACGCTGCTGGTCAACCTGGGTCTGCTGAGTGGCACAACCGCCGACGAGCAGAAGTACGGACATGAGCGAACCGATCCCGAAACAGTGCAAGCCAGGACGCATCACTGCAAGCCCTCTTCCATTCGTGAGAAGCGCAGCGCACGACGGCTGCGGTCGGCCACCTTGCCGGCCAATTGGCCGCAGGCCGCATCGATGTCGTCGCCTCGGGTCTTGCGCGTGATCGTGTGCAGACCGCCGACGATCAGCAGCTCGCGGAAACGATCCATCGTGGCTGGATCGGAACGCTCGAAACGCGTCTGCGGAAACGGATTGAACGGGATCAGATTAACTTTGGCGGGAACGTTACGCAGCAGCCTGACCAGCTCGCGGGCGTGCTCGGGTTGGTCATTGACGCCCTTGAGCATAACGTACTCGAAGGTCACGCTCTGTTTGCGCGTACGTCCCTCGACGAAGCGCTTGCAGGCAGGCAGCAACTGCTCGATCGGATACTTGCGATTGAGCGGCACCAACTGATCGCGCAACGCGTTGTTAGGCGCATGTAGCGAAACCGCCAGGCTCACGTCCAGCGTGTCCTTGAGGCGGTCCATGGCCGGCACGACGCCGGACGTACTGAGCGTAACCCGCCGCTTGCCCAGTCCGTAGGCTAGGTCGTCCATCATCAGCGACATCGCGCTGACCACCGCGTCGTAGTTCAGCAGCGGCTCGCCCATACCCATGAGCACGACATTCGTGACCGTACGCGAACGCCCCGGTTCAGGCTGCAGACGCGACTTGGCGATCCACAACTGCCCGACGATCTCAGCCGGCGTCAGATTGCGATTGAAGCCCTGGCGCGCAGTCGAGCAGAAGGTGCAGTCCAGCGCGCAGCCGACCTGCGAAGATACGCACAGCGTTCCCCGCCCATCATCCGGAATGAACACGGTTTCGATGCAGTTGCCGTCGTCCAGGCGCAGCAACCACTTGCGCGTACCGTCGTTGGACCTCTGCTCCATGATCACTTCGGGCGCCCGCACTTCCGACTCCGCCGCCAGCAGCGCACGAAGGTTGCGTGAAAGGTCGGTCATCAGTTCGAAGTCGGACAGGCCGTGATGATGCACCCACTTCATCAACTGACGGGCGCGAAAGCCCGCTTCACCGCGTGCGGTGAAGAACGCCTCGAGTTCCTGGCGCGCCAGGCCGAGGAGATTGACGGGCTTTGCGTCCGCAGTCATGACCTTAGCGCGTGCGCGGGCAGATTTCGTCTGGCCCGAAGAAAAAGTTGATCTCCTGCTCGGCGGTTTCGGCGCCATCGGAACCGTGCACCGCGTTCTCGTCGATCGAGTCGGCGAAGTCCGCACGAACGGTGCCGGGCTCGGCCTTCTTGGGATCGGTGGCGCCCATGATTTCGCGGTGACGCGCAATGGCATTCTCGCCTTCGAGCACCTGCACCATCACCGGACCCGAGATCATGAACGAGACCAGATCATTGAAGAAAGGGCGCTCGCTGTGCACGGCATAGAAACCTTCGGCGCGCTCGCGCGTAAGGTGCTGCATGCGAGCGGCGACGACTTTGAGGCCGGCGCGTTCGAAGCGGCTGTAAATTTCACCGATGATGTTCTTGGCTACGGCATCGGGCTTGATGATGGAAAGCGTGCGTTCGACCGCCATGTTCGGTACAACTCCTTGGTTCTGAATCCTGTGGCTCGCTCCTCGCCACCGCGGCCGTCAGCCGCGCATGCAACGAAGGTGGGGTCCCTCTAGCAACAAACCCGCGTCACGCGCGGGTTTGTAAGCCCTTGGGGGCACGGATTTTACTCGTTATGCAACCACCGTGACAAATGCCGCGGCACGCTCATTCGCGCTCTTCCAGCCAAGTCATCTGGATCGCTTCGAGGATCTTCTCCCCGGAGTGCTCCGGGTCGTCATTGAAATCCTCCAGTTCGCAGACCCAAAGGTGCAAGTCGGTGAACCGGACGTAGCGCGGATCCACCTCGGGATGCGCCTCGTCCAGTGCAATGGCGATGTCGCGTGTATCGGTCCAGCGCAGGCTCATAGTGTGAACAGGTCCTAATGGTTTTCGGACACCATGTTGATAGTGTACTTCGGAATTTCGACAATCAGATCCTCGTCGTCCACGATGGCTTGGCAGCTGAGACGCGAATCGGGCTCCAGCCCCCAGGCCTTATCCAGCATATCCTCCTCTTCTTCCTCCGGCTCCGCCAGCGAGTCGAAACCCCCTCGGACGTAGACGTGGCAGGTCGTGCAGGCGCAGGACTTTTCGCAGGCATGCTCGATCTCGATGCCGTTGCGCAACGCTGCGTCGCAGACGCTGACGCCGGACTCGACCTCGATCTCCGCCCCTTGCGGGCAAAGCGTCTCGTGCGGCAGAAACGTGATACGTGGCATGTGTGGATCCTGATCGTCTGTGGTGGATTGAGTGATGGGAAAGCTTTCAGTCGAAATCTTCGACGCGGTGTCCGGCCATCGCGCTGCGGATCGAGGAATCCATGCGGCGCGCGACGAAATCGGCCGCCGCAGCCTCAACCTGCTTGATGGCCTCGTCTATGGCCTCCGGCGCACCACCCTGCGAGGTCTGCTCCAGCTTCGCGCGCGCCTGACCGATACGCTCCCGCTCGGAGGCGTCGAGCAGGCGCTCGCCATCAGCCTCCAGCGCGGCATCGAGCGCCTCGATCACGCGCGCCGCCTCGACCTGCTGCTCACGCAAACGCCGCGCGACCATGTCGTCACGCGCATGGTCGATGGAACTGCGCAGCATGTCGGCGATCTCTTCGTCGGACAGGCCGTAAGAAGGCTTGACCTGCACGCCCGCCTGCGCTCCGCTGATCTGCTCCTGCGCGGTCACGCCAACCAAGCCGTCCGCATCGACCTGAAAGGTAACCCGTATACGAGCGGCTCCGGCGACCATGGGAGGAATGCCGCTGAGAGTGAACCGAGCCAGAGAGCGGCAGTCATCGACCAGCTCGCGCTCACCCTGCACGACGTGAACCATCAACGCGCTCTGGCCGTCCTTGAATGTAGTGAACTCCTGGGCGCGGGCCACCGGAATCGTGGTATTCCGCGAGACGATCTTTTCGACCAGGCCGCCCATCGTCTCGATACCGAGCGACAGCGGAATGACGTCGAGCAGCAGCATCTCGTCTTCGGACTTGTTGCCAGCCAGCACATCGGCCTGCAATGCCGCGCCGATCGCCACGACCTTGTCCGGATCGATGTTGACCAAGGGTTCGCGCCCGAAGAACTCCCCGACCTTGTGGCGCACACGCGGCACGCGCGTAGAACCGCCGACCATCACCACGTCGACGATGCCCTCGCGTCCCACGTCGGCGTCACGCAACGCCCTCCGGCAGGAGGCCAACGTCTTCTGGATCAACGGATCCAGCAATTCGTCGAGCCCGGAACGGTCCAGCGTACCCCGCCACTCGTCAGCACCGTCCAGCTGGACACGTATCTCGGTCCTCTCCGAATCGGTTAATGCTTCCTTGGCATCGCATGCCTCACGCATGATGCGCCGCATGAGCCGGTGATCACGGGCATTCTCGATCCCCGCCTCGCGCATGATCCATTCGGCAACCGCGCGGTCGAAGTCGTCACCGCCGAGAGCGCTGTCGCCGCCCGTGGCGAGCACCTCGAACACGCCCCGGTGCAGGCGCAAAATGGAGATATCGAACGTGCCGCCACCAAGGTCGTACACGGCGATGACGCCCTCGCCGCCCTGATCGAGGCCGTAAGCGACCGCTGCGGCGGTAGGCTCGTTGAGCAGACGGAATACGTTGATCCCGGCAAGCGTCGCGGCGTCCTTGGTGGCCTGCCGCTGGGCGTCGTCGAAATAGGCCGGCACGGTAATCACGGCACCGCTCAACTCGCCGCCCAGCGAAGCTTCGGCGCGCCGCTTGAGCGTACCCAGGATTTCGGCGGACACCTCCACCGGCGTCACCTCGCCGGCCGCGGTACGAATGCGCGGCACCCCGCTTTCGCCTGGCGCGAAGTCATACGGCACGTGCCCGGCCAAGGTCTTGAGGTCGGCCGCGCCGCGGCCCATGAGGCGCTTAATCGAAGCAAGCGTATTGAGCGGATCGTCGGCAGCAGCGGACTTCGCCGCATAACCGACCTCGGGCGAACCGGATTCGGAATACCGCACGACCGAGGGCAGAAGGTGCACTCCCTGTCCGTCGGCCAGGGTTTCGGCCACGCCGCTGCGCACGGTCGCCACCAGCGAGTTGGTCGTGCCTAGGTCGATTCCAACCGCGAGCCTGTGCTCATGTGGATCGGTCGACATCCCGGGTTCTGAAATCTGCAACAGAGCCATGAAAAATCCGTAATCTCTACAAACAGGACAGCGTGTCGCACACGATGCGTCACACTGCGCGAATCTAATGCGGGACGCGGCAGGGCGTTAGATGCTGCCGAGACGGATACTCAATCCAAGGCGTCTTCCAAGGCGGACAGACGCTCCTCGATCTGCGTCAGTAAGCGGTCGAAAAAACTCATCTGCAGCACGTCGGCCTTGGCGGCCTCCAATGCCTCCTCGGCGTAGTGCCGAGCGAAGCGTTCGATGAGTTCGCCGCGTTGCCCGCGCAAACGATCGTGCAGCTCATCGAGCCGTGTCAGCGCGTCCTCGGCATGTTGCGCTTCGTCCAACGCTTCTCGCAATTCAAGCTGCGTCATCAGGAACTCGGGATCGTTGAGCGTGTCTCGCTCCTCATCGAGAGCCACGTTCGCCAGCACCAGGAGATAGCGAGCGCGCAGACGCGGATCGCGCAGCGTGCAATACGCCTCATTGATCCGCGTCGCGGCCTGCAAGGCCTCGCGCTGCTCGCGGGCTTCGCCGGCCGCGTGGCGATCCGGATGATAGCGGGACTGCAGTTCCCGATAACGACTCTGCAACTCGTCGATATCGAGTTCGAAAGCGGGTTCCAGGTCGAACAGCTCGAAATCGCTGCGCGTGGGATCGAAAACGTCGCGCATCAGACGTTAAAGCTTTCGCCGCAGCCGCAGCGGCTCTTTTCGTTCGGATTGGTGAACTTGAAGCCTTCGTTCAAACCTTCACGCACGTAATCCAGCTCGGTGCCCTCGAGATAGACAAGACTTTTCGCGTTGACCAGCAGCTTGACACCCTTGTCCTCGAACACGGTATCGCCGACGTCGACTTCATCAGCAAACTCCATCACGTAGGCCATGCCCGAGCAGCCCGTGGTTTTTACGCCAAGGCGCACGCCGGCGCTGTTCCCGCGTTTGGCGAGAAAAGTCCGCATCCGGTCGGCCGCCGCTTCCGAGAGCGTGATTCCCATTACCGTCTCCATGAATCCTGTCGCCGCACGCCGGCGCTCCCACCATCCCCGTTCCTACCTCCAGAGAATCCTTATCCAGACTCCCCACGTTGCGCGGGTTCTCGTAGTGATCGATCACCTTGTCACTGTATGCCATGCTCAAATCTCCTAGCGCTTTGCCGCGGCGCTCAGTGCGCCGCCCATTCGATGCTCTTGAGATCGATGCCTTCCTGGTGCATCTCCCACAGCGGCGACAGCGCACGCAGCTTTTCGACCGCGCGCTGGATGCACTCAATAGCGAAATCGATCTCTTCGGCGCGTGTGTAGCGGCCGATGGAGAAGCGAATCGAGCTGTGTGCCAACTCGTCATCACGACCCAGCGCGCGCAGTACGTAGCTCGGTTCCAGGCTGGCGGAGGTGCAGGCCGACCCGGAAGACACCGCCAGTTCCTTGAGCGACATCAGCAAACTCTCGCCTTCGACAAAAGCGAAGCTGACGTTGAGAATGCCGGGATAAGCGTGGGCCAGATCGCCGTTGACGTAGACCTCGTCCATATGTTGCACGCCGGCGAGCAGACGGTCGCGCAGACTCCGGATGCGCTCCAGATCGGCGCCCATCTCTTCGCGAGCGATGCGCGCAGCCTCGCCGAGGCCGACGATCTGGTGCGTGGCCAGGGTGCCCGAACGCATACCGCGTTCGTGCCCGCCGCCATGCATCTGGGCCTCGATGCGCACGCGCGGCTTACGGCGCACGTACAGCGCGCCGATACCCTTGGGGCCATACATCTTGTGGCCGGAGATACTCACCAAATCGACATCGATCTCTTGCACGTCGAGCGGCACCTTGCCGGCACTCTGCGCAGCGTCCACGTGCAGCAGCACGCCGCGACTGCGCGTAAGCTTGCCGATCGCGGCGAGATCCTGAATCACGCCGATTTCATTGTTCACGTGCATGATGGACACCAGTGTGGTGTCGTCACGCAGCGCCGCCTCAATGCGCTCAAGCGGAATCAAGCCATTCGGATCGGGGTCCAGGTAGGTGACTTCGTAGCCTTCGCGCTCCAACTGGCGGCAGGTATCCAGCACTGCCTTGTGCTCGGTGCGGCTGGTAATCAGATGCTTGCCCTTGCGCTGATAGAAATGCGCAGCACCTTTGAGCGCGAGGTTGTCGGATTCGGTCGCGCCGCTGGTCCACACGATCTCCTTCAGATCGGCATTGATCAGTCGCGCCACGTCGGCCCGCGCCTCTTCGACCAGCTTCTCCGCGTCCCAGCCGAACTGATGGCTGCGCGAGGCCGGATTGCCGTAGACGCCTTCCCGGGTCAAGCAGTCGCACATACGTTTGGCGACGCGTTCGTCTACCGGAGCGGTCGCCGCGTAGTCGAAATAGATCGGGGTTTTCAACTCACTCATGCTCTGAACTCCATCAAATTGTTCTGTCCGCAGACCCCAGGGCCTATTTCGCCTGAAGGACCGCACCGGCAAATTCGTGGCGGCACTGGTGCTCACTGGCCTCAGCCTGACGATCGGCAACCGCGCGCACGCCTTCGCGCTCCATCAGGTCACCCAGCGTCACCCGCATCAAGTAGTCGCGGATCTCTTCGCTCAGCTCCGTCCACAGATCATGCGTCAGGCAGCGCTGATGATTGTGGCAATCGGCGGCACCGCCGCAACGCGTCGCATCGACCTGCTCGTCGACCGCATCGACCACCTCTCCGACCGGCATGCTGGAAGCCGAGCGCGCAAGGTTGTAACCTCCACCGGGACCGCGCGTACTGACGACCAGGCCTTTCTTGCGCAATCGCGAGAAAAGCTGCTCAAGATACGAAAGCGAGATGCTTTGGCGAGTGGAGATATCCGCCAGCGTCACGGGCCCTGAATCATTGTTCAGCGCCAAATCCAGCATGGCTGTCACCGCATAGCGGCCTTTGGTGGTCAATTTCATTGCATAGCGCTCCAGTTACGGGTGACAGACTACCCATAACATAGCAATTTAGTCAACTATTGCTGCCAGCAGTTTCGTCGGCTTCGTCATTCGCCTCGGCATCCACCACCGAATCGAGTTCGCAGCCGGTGATTTCCGGCAGACGCGACTCGTCGATATCGCCGCCGAGTTTGCGCACAACCGCGCACAACTGCATCATTTTCTCATCCACCAGATGAGTATGATCCAGCAGGCAATCGATCGCATGCGCCACGGGATCGGGCGCATCACGGGTAACGCCATAGGCGTCGAAACCGAGTTTGCTGGCTTGCGAGCGGCGCCGCTGCGAGACTTCGTCACGACGCACGATATGGGCGGGGATACCGACCGCCGTGGCCTCTTCCGGCACATCCTTGAGCACCACGGCATTGGATCCGACCCGCGCACCCTTTCCGATGTTGATAGGCCCTAGGATCTTGGCGCCCGCGCCGACCACCACGTTGTCGCCCAGCGTTGGATGGCGCTTGCCCTTCTGCCATGAAGTACCGCCCAGGGTGACGCCGTGATAAAGCGTGCAGTCGTCGCCGATTTCCGCCGTCTCGCCGATGACCACGCCCATGCCGTGGTCGATGAAGAAGCGTCGTCCCATCCGGGCACCGGGATGGATCTCGATACCGGTCCACCAGCGCGAAAAGACGGACAATACCCGCGCCGGCCAGTGCAGGCCAGAACACCAGAGGGCATGCGCCCAGCGGTGCATGATCACCGCATGCAAACCGGGATAGGTGGTCAACACCTCGAATGTGTTGCGCGCCGCAGGATCGCGGTCGAACACGCAACGGATATCTTCGCGCAGGCGATCGAACATGAAATCTCCAGGCGGGACAGGCAACGGCCCCGCTACTCAGCGCTCCCGCACCAGTTTCACCTGACGCTGAGCGGCGGTAAGGATACCACGCAATATGTTGACTTCAGTGGTCAACAATCGGGTACGGACAAATAGCCTGCGCAGTCGGCGCATCAGCTGCCGCGGGTTGTCCGGGTCGAGAAAGTCGATATCGATCAGCGCCTCCTGCAGGTGTTCGAAGAAACGCTCCACCTCAATCTGCTCGGCATGTGAATCGTCCTGCCGGACGTCATCGCTCGGCGTTTGTACGCTACCGGCGAGCGCCATTTCGTAGGCCAAAATCTGCACTGCAGCTGCCAGGTTCAGGGAACTGTAGTCCGGATTGCTCGGAATGTGGACGCGAAACTGGCAGCGCTCCAGCTCCGCATTCGTCAATCCGCTGCGCTCGCGCCCGAACAGCAGCGCCACCTCGCCACCGCCGCCCTGCTCCTGTGCTACCTGGGCGGAGCACTCGCGCGGCGCCAACGTTGGCCATTCCAGGTTGCGCGGCCGCGCACTGGTCCCCAGCACCATGTTGCAGCCCGCCAAGGCCTCGTCAAGCGTCGAACACACCGTCGCCGCGGCAAGCACATCGTCTGCGCCCGACGCCCGCGCGGTCGCTTCGGCGCTCGGGTAGTTATCGGGATTCACCAAGTACAGGCGCGACAGGCCCATAGTCTTCATCGCGCGGGCGGCCGCGCCGATGTTGCCGGGGTGGCTGGGTTCGACCAGCACGAAGCGCAAGCGGCGCGCATCGACCCCCATAGATTCATCACTCACAGGCATAGTCTGGTATCCTTGCGCCCCACTTCGCAGCCTTCACGCATCATGCATCCTTATCTCAATACCGCCGTTAAAGCCGCCCGCACCGCAGGTTCGCTCATTCAACGCCACACCGACCGGCTCGATGCTCTCAAAGTCGAGAACAAGCAGCGCAACGACTTCGTCAGCGAAGTCGACCGGCAGGCGGAGGAAAGCATTATACGGACCCTACGCAAGGCCTACCCGGATCACGCCATCCTTGCCGAGGAAAGCGGGCATCGCGGCGACAGCGAGTACGAGTGGATCATCGATCCTCTGGACGGCACCACTAACTTTCTGCACGGCATCCCCCACTACGCCGTATCCATCGCGCTGCGCTACCGCGACCGTATCGAGCACGGTGTCGTCTACGACTCGGCCAAGGACGAGATGTTCAGCGCCTCGCGTGGCGCCGGCGCCACACTCAACAACCGCCGCATCCGCGTCAGTCCGCGCACCAGCCTGGAAGGCGCCCTGCTCGGCACTGGCATTCCGTTCCGCGATGACCAGGACATCGACAACTACATGGGCTCGCTGCACGCGTTCCTCGGCCCCATCGCCGGCATCCGCCGCGCAGGTGCCGCCGCGCTCGACCTAGCCTACGTCGCCGCCGGCCGTCTGGACGGCTACTGGGAAGCCGGCCTGCATCCGTGGGACCTCGCGGCGGGCACCCTGCTGGTGCGTGAAGCCGGCGGCCTGGTCACCGATTTCGAGGGAGCCGATGGCTATCTCGGCAGCGGCAACGTAATCGCCTCCACTCCCAAGTTGCTCAAGCCCATGCTGACCACCGTACATCCCCATCTCGGCAAGAAAAAATCGGCTGGCTGAACTTGAACGCCCTGATACGGTAACGAAAAAGGCCCGGCATTGTGCCCGGGCCTTTTTCGTCGTGTCGTCAATCCGCTCAAACGTCAGGGCCGGTCGTCGATTTCCTCTTTCTTCTGCGGCATCAGATCGGCTTTGCTCACCCCGAGCGACAGCGCCAACGCGCTGGCGACATACACCGAGGAGTAGGTGCCGAAGATGACGCCGATCAGCATCGCAAGCGAGAAGTTATGGATCACGCTGCCACCGAAGAAGAACAGCGCGAGCAGCACCAGCACCACCGTCAAGGAAGTGATGATGGTTCTCGATAGAGTCTGCGTCACAGCGGCATTGATGATCCCCGCCGGCGTGCCCTTGCGCATCTTGCGGAAGTTCTCGCGCACCCGGTCGAACACCACGATGGTGTCGTTGAGCGAATAGCCGAGCAAGGCCAGCAGCGCAGCGAGCACCGTCATGTTGAACTCGAGCTGGGTGATCGCGAACACGCCGACCGTGATCGTGATGTCATGCACCAGGGCCAGCACGGCGCCTAGGGCGAAGCGCCACTCGAAACGCAGCGTGACGTAGATCAGAATCGCTATCACCGTATACAGCAGTGCCAGAGCACCGTTCTGACGCAACTCGCTGCCCACCGTGGGCCCGACGAAATCAACCTTGCGCAGCGTCACCTTGTTCGTCGTGGTCTGGCTGAGAACCGCCACCACCTGATCGCCGACCTTAGAGCGATCCTTCTCCGCACGCGGCGCGATGCGGATCATGACGTCCCGCGCGGTACCGATGTTACTGACCTGGGCATCGGGATAGCCGGCCTTATGCAGCGCGTCACGTACTTGTTGCAACGGCACTGCCTTGGCGTAGCTCACCTCGATCACGGTACCGCCCGTGAACTGGATACCGAAGTTCAGGCCGCGTAGACCAATGGCGAACACCGAAATCACGACCAGCGTGGCGGACATCGCCATGAAGATCCAGCGCGGCCGCATGAAGTTGATCGTATTCTTTACGTAAAACATATCTGCGGCGCTCCTCAAACGGCCAGCTTCTTGACCCGACGGCGCCCGCCGTAGATCAAGTTGACCACGGCGCGCGTACCCATGATCGCGGTGAACATGGATGTCACGATACCGATCGAGAGCGTAACGGCGAAGCCCTTGACCGCGCCGCTGCCGAAGGCGAACAGAATGATCGCCGCAATCAACGTGGTGACGTTGGAGTCGACGATGGTTGCCATCGCGCGGTCATAGCCGGCGTGAATACTGGCTTGCGGCGAGTTGCCATTGCGCAGCTCCTCCCGGATGCGCTCGAAGATCAGCACGTTGGCATCCACGGCCATACCGACCGTCAGCGTGATGCCCGCAATGCCCGGCAGGGTCAGTGTCGCCTGGATCATCGACATCACGGCCACCACCAGGACTACGTTGGCGAACAGCGCCAGATTGGCGATAAGGCCGAACACGCGGTAGTAGACCGCCATGAAGAGCACCACCAGCAGGAAGCCAATCACGGCAGAATTGAAGCCCTGCTGGATATTTTCCTTGCCCAGACTTGGGCCGACGGTGCGTTCCTCGACGATATTCATGGGCGCTGCCAGCGAACCGGCGCGCAGCAGCAAAGCCAGATTGCGCGCCTGCTGCGGACTGTCCAGGCCCGTGATCTGGAAGCGCTTGCCCAGCTGTTCCTGGATACGCGCAACGTTGATCACTTCCTGCGTCTTCTTGTAAACGGTCTTCTTCTTACCGTTGACCATCTGGGTCGCGGGCTTGGTCTCGATGTAGACCACGGCCATAAGCTTGCCGACGTTGTTGCGCGTGGCAGCACTCATCAGGCTTGCGCCCTGCCCGTCCAGCGTGATGAACACCGCCGGCGTGTTGTTCTGCTGCTCGAAGCCGGACGAAGCGTTGGTGACGTAGTCACCGGTCAGGATGACCTGGCTCTGAAGGAGAATCGGCTGACCGTTACGCTCCCTGAACAGGCTCGCTCCCAGCGGGACATTGCCGGTCTTGGCGGCCTGCGCGGCGTCTCCTCCGTTGTAGACAAGACGGAACTGCAGGCCTGCGGTTGCGCCGAGAATATTCTTGGCACGCGCCGTATCTTGTACGCCGGGCAGTTCGACCACGATGCGGTCCTTGCCCTGGCGCTGGATCACCGGTTCGGCCACGCCCAGTTCGTTGACGCGGTTGCGCAGAGTGGTGATGTTCTGCTCCATCGCGTATTGCTGGGTCTGCTTCAGCGCCACCTCGCTCAGCTTCGCACTCAGCGCCGGTCCACCATCGTGCGTCACCGGCGAAAACACCAGGTCACGATACTCGTTGGACAACAGACCTTGCGCCTTGTCTCGCGTGGCCGCGTCGGGGAAGCGGACAAACACCTGATCCTTGACGCGCGAAACTGCCCGGTACTGCAACTGCTTGCTCATCAGGAAGCGGCGCATACCCGTTTCGTCGCGGTCGAGCACCTGGCTGACGGCAGCCTCCATGTCGATCTGCAACAAGAAATGTACGCCGCCACGCAAATCGAGACCGAGGTACATGGGATTGGCCCCGATGGCCCGCAGCCAACCCGGCGTCGACGACGCAAGGTTGACGGCGACGACATACTGATCTCCCAGCGCCCCCTTGATCGGGTCGATCGCCTTGAGCTGAGTATCGGTGTTGTAGAAGCGCACCAACAGGTTGTCGCCTTCGTGCTCGATCCGCTTGTAGCGCAAACCATCTTTCTTGAGCACCGCCTCGACCTGCGACTGCAACCCGGCACTGACAACGGCGTTGCGCTTTGAGATCTGGATTGCCGGATCCTCGCCGTACAGATTGGGCAGCGCATAGAGCAGCCCGACCACCAGCACGACCAGGATCAGCAGGTACTTCCATAGCGGATATCGGTTCATCCCGCCCCAACCTTCGGCTTATAGCCCCTTGATGGTTCCTTTCGGCAGCACCGCGGTCACGGCCTGCTTCTGCACCTTGACGACGGTGCCTTCGGACACCTCCACCTCAAGGAAGTTCTCACCCACCGCGCTGATCTTGCCGACCATACCACCGGTGGTGACCACCTCGTCGCCCTTGGACAGCGCTCCGAGCAGTTTGCGATGCTCCTTGGCTCGCTTGCTCTGCGGGCGGATGATCATGAAGTACATAAGCGCGAAGAAGATCGCGATCATGATCATGAATTCGATGCCGCCTCCGGCGGGCGCCGGCGCGCCGGCCTGTGCATAGGCGTTGGAAATAAAGAAGCTCATGCCCTTTCCTCTTTAGTGATTTAAGCCTGCCCCGCAGCGGGATCGCCGATAGTACCCGGCTGCCCGCAAAGGGCGGCATTATGGCACAGCGTCTGCACCAAGTGCGCGCCGTGCCGCATAGAATGCATCGACCCACTGCTCCAGTCTTTCGGCCACGATGGCCTCGCGGATGGCGCGCATCAGTGCCTGGTAGTAATGCAGGTTGTGGATCGTGTTGAGGCGAGCACTGAGGATCTCGCCGCACTTGTCCAAATGCCGCAGGTAGGCGCGCGAATAATGTTTGCAGGTATAGCAGTCGCAACTCTCGTCGATCGGACGCGTATCGTCGGCGAATTTCGCATTACGGATACGCATGACGCCCTGGCTGGTATACAGAAAACCATTCCGGGCATTGCGCGTGGGGATCACGCAGTCGAACATGTCCACCCCGCGGCGCACTGCCTCGACAATATCCTCCGGCGTACCCACGCCCATCAGATAGCGTGGCCGGTCTTCCGGCAGCGCGGGCACGGTGTATTCCAGCGCCGCTTCACGCACGTCGGCCGGTTCGCCG
Source organism: Acidihalobacter sp. (assembly GCF_037381185.1). NCBI lineage: Bacteria > Pseudomonadati > Pseudomonadota > Gammaproteobacteria > Chromatiales > Ectothiorhodospiraceae > Acidihalobacter > Acidihalobacter sp. Next base: position 27,062 of record NZ_JARRQY010000006.1, on the reverse strand, counting down.
ACCGCGAGCCCACCGACCGCATAACCGTCGAAACCGATCTCACGCAGGCGCTCGGCGGACTCCAGGCGCAGATCCCTGTGCATACCTCCCTGAACGATGCCGAACAAGGCCGACGGGCTGTCGCCGTGCGCATCGCGCGAGCGCTGCGCCCAGCGCATGGACAAACGCATCGAATCCGCAGCCTGCGTTTCAGTGGCCGGAAACGGCGTGCATTCGTCGAAGCTCATGACGATGTCCGAGCCCAAGGCCCGCTGCACCTCCATGGAACGCTCCGGAGTCAGCTCGACACGGTCGCCGTTGACTGGGGAACGGAAGGTCACGCCCTGCTCGGTCAGTTTTCGCAGCTTGGCCAGGCTGAACACCTGAAACCCGCCCGAGTCGGTCAGGATCGGGCGCTCCCAATGCATGAAATCGTGCAGATCGCCGTGGCGGGCGATGATTTCGGTGCCCGGGCGCAACATGAGGTGGAAGGTATTGCCGAGTACGATCTGTGCGCCCAGCGCCTCCAACTCCTCGGGCGTCATCGCCTTGACCGTGCCGTAGGTACCCACCGGCATGAAGGCCGGGGTTTCCACCTCCCCACGCGGAAAGATCAGGCGCCCGCGACGTGCGGCGCCATCCTGTGCCAGACGCTCAAAGCGCATGGCGTCGACTCAAGAACATGGCATCACCATAGCTGAAGAAACGGTAGCCCTCGGCCACCGCGTGCCGATACGCACGCATCACCGGCTCATAACCGCCGAAAGCGGCCACCAGCATCAGCAACGTGGATTCGGGCAGATGAAAGTTGGTTATCAGCGCATCGACGACATGGAAGTCGAAGTCGGAACGAATGAACAGACGCGTGTCGCCGACATACGGACGCAACTCACCTCCCCGCGCCGCCGTCTCCAGGCTGCGTACCGTGGTCGTGCCCACCGCAACCACCCGTCCGCCGCGAATCCGGCAATCTTCAACCGCCTCGCAGACCTCGTCGCCGACCTCCACGTACTCCGCGTGCATTAGATGCTTGTCCGGATCCTCAACGCGCACCGGCTGAAAGGTTCCAGCGCCGACATGCAGGGTAACCTGAGCACTGCGCACGCCCCGCTCTTGCAGCCGGCCGAGCAACGCCTGGTCGAAATGAAGGCCGGCCGTGGGCGCGGCGACCGCGCCGGGGCGCCGAGCGTAAACCGTCTGGTAACGCTCGCGGTCGGCAGCGCTGTCACCGCGTTCGATGTATGGCGGCAACGGCACATGTCCGTGGCGTTCGAGCAGATCCAGCACCGACTCATCACCACAGAACTCGAGAACGAACAACTCCTCCTCGCGGCCGAGAACCTCGACCTCGATGCCTCCATCGAGCAATAGAAAAACGCCGGGCCCAGGCGACTTGCTGGCACGAACATGCGCCAGCGCGCGGCGTCCTTCCTGCAGACGCTCGATCAACACCTCAACCCGCCCGCCGCTCTCCTTACGGCCGTGGAGGCGCGCCGGGATCACGCGGGTATCGTTGAAGACGAGCAGATCTTCCGGATTCAGGCGCTCCACCAAGGAATTGAAGAACGCGTCCTCAATCCGATCCTCAACTGGATCGAGCGCGAGCAGACGGCTCGCGCTGCGTTCGGGCAAGGGTTGCTGTGCGATCTGCGCCTCGGGCAGATCAAAATGGAAATCGCTGGTTTGCATGGGGGCGCAATGGTAGCACGCAACGAATACGACGGAATCAACCCTGCCCATCGGGATGCACCCCACCATCTTGGTGAAGCGCTCGGCTTAGGGTAGACTACCGCGCTCGTGCCGGGATGGCGGAACTGGTAGACGCGCCAGACTCAAAATCTGGTTCCCGCAAGGGAGTGCGAGTTCGATTCTCGCTCCCGGCACCACACATGCCCACGGCTGCTCCACTGCACGCCCACCGGGCATATCTGAATCCAGTACACCGCAATCGACACTGAACAGCACGACCTTTGTCCTCACCGGTCGCGAACGACTCCTTCCTCAAGTACCACTCAGCGCCATTCAGACCGTATGGCGATGTCCATGCGGACGCCATGCCGGCGCGATCACGTCGGCCGTTAATGAGCGGCCGAGCAAAGCTGCAGGACCAAGGGCCATCGCACCGAACCTTCGGTTCACTTCGTCCACTACACGGTTAACTCCCGCACGGCGCGGCTCCTGCCTGTCGAATAGATCCATCTGAACATCCGCGAGCCCTGGATCCAGCGCCGTCACCTGTACCTGGTATGCCAGTTGGCCGAGCCAGGCATCCTCCAGCAATTGCCGGCAAAGACTCACGAGCGGCTTGGCGTCATCGGTCGGTTCGGGAGTCAAGAAACGCCCACCGACCCAGCCGGCATCCGTCTTCAAACCTATGAAAAACTGCTGCGCTTCCAGACGGTGCCGGCGCAGACGCGCGGTCACCTTATGCGCCATGTGTTCGAGATAGGTCAGCAGCGTACGTTCGTCGCTTGTTGCAGGAGGCAGCATTTTGCCGTGTCCGATGCTCTTGGGTGGTGCCACCTCGGTGCGCACGGGTTCCGGATCGAGGCCCTGCGCCATCAACCAGACGCGTCGTCCCACGTTGCCCCATCGCTGCGTCAGCGCGCCGATCGGCAAACCAGCCATTTCTCCGCACGTCCGCACGCCCCGCGCAGCCAGAAAGCCGCCGATTCCGCGCCCCACTCCGCATAGCGCCGTCACCGGCACGTCGCGTAGACGGGCAGCGCTTTCCCACGGCGGCACAATAGTCACTCCGTCTGGTTTATGCTGCTTGGCGGCCCACTTGGCAGTGGTCTTGTCGCCGGCCACGCCGACGGAACACCGCAGCCCGGCAACCTCCCAAATCACCTGACGCACGCGTTGCGCAACTGCCTCTGGCGAGCCGTGCAACTGCTGCACGCGGGTCACATCAATGAAGGCCTCATCGACCGAAAACACCTCGATCTCCGGCGCCACGCGATCACGCAACGCTTCCATGATCCGGCTGGAAACTTCGGCATAGAGCTGCGAACGCGCGGTCACACGAAACAAACCGGGGCAAAGACGCCGCGCCTCGCGCAGCCGCATACCGGTTCTCACTCCATACTCTCTGGCCTCGTATGAAGATGTGATGATGCAGGTACCCTGATCGCCATTCGTGACCGCAACCGGACGCCCTTTTAATTCAAGGCGATCGCGTTGCTCGATCGAGGCGAAAAAAGCGTTCATATCGACCAGCACGATCATGCGCTGCCACAACGCCGGTCGCGCGTCTCCGGATACGGCTATACCCATATCAGCGATACCTGCGCAGTTGAGCCACGAGCACGCCCTGGATCCGCACCCGTTCAGGTGCGTAATGCAGCGGCGCCATGTCTGCGTTCTCGGGCAGTAACAGGACCTCACCGCTCGTGGTACGCCGGAACCGCTTAAGCGTGGCCTCCTCGTCATCTATTAGCGCCGCCACGATGTCGCCGTCCTGGGCCACGTCACGATGTTCGAGCACGACGTAATCGCCGTCAAAGATGCCCGCATCGATCATCGAATCACCCTTGACCTGCAGCGCGTAGCGCCCCGGCCCCAGCAGAGTCGACAGATCGAGTGCGTCCCGCCCCGGAATGGCCTCGATGGGCCTGCCCGCGGCGATGCGTCCGACCAGCGGCAGTGATGTGGATGCATCCTCATCATCGCCCTGCGGCAGGCGCAAACCCCGCCAGCCGGGGGAGCGCTCCAGAATTCCCGCGCCGAGCATGGCTTTCACGTGATAGTGCACCGTGTTTTTTTCCAGTCCCAATGCGTCGCCGATTTCAGCCAGGGTCGGCGAACAACCGTGCGCCTGAAGATGGTTTCGAATCACCGTTAGGATTTCAGCTTGACGAGGATGCATTTAAAAGTTCCAAAAAGTTCCATACAGTCAAAAATAGAACTTTTATAGAACATTTGCAAGCACTCTCAATACTCGCAGCACCGACTCCACCCTTCCTGCCCGCTCGCTTGCACATTAGCCCCTAACAAATCTAGGGTAACGGTAACGGAAATGGTGTTTAATCGGAGTTAGCGGCCATACGCGCCGCACAGAGCATCCGGCCAAGTGCCATCCTCTTCGGGGTGGCGCCACAGAACAAACACACAGCGCACGGAACTCGACAGATGACGACAGGGCTGAGAATCGGAGAAACCCGCGCAGACTCAGAACACCTGCCGGAGAGTCTCAAGATCCGCGCCGAACTGACCCGCATCCTCTACAAGCAGGCACCGCTGTCATGTCTTACGGCGATTGTGCTCGCGCTGATTCTTTGCGCCCTGCTGTGGCACTTGAACTTGGAACGCATATTGCTGCTGTGGCTGGGTAGCGTGATCGCGATCTATGGGCTGCGCATGCTGTTGGTGTTTGCTTTCATAAGAAAGGCGCCAGGTGACGCCGCTACCGAAATCTGGGCACGCCTGTACGCTTTCAGCACCTTTTTGGCGGGATTGATCTGGGGAACACTGGCTCTGATCTGGGCACCTGACTGGGCCGTTGCGGAGCAGACGATTTTGATCCTGTCCCTGGCCGGCATGGCCTCGGGGTCCGCGACGGCGCACGCCTCGCGCTTGCTCACCTATCTGGCGTTCGTTGTGCCTTCTCTACTCCCCATGATCGGCGTACTGATACTTCAGAAAGCCAACCACGATGCCTTTCTCGGGCTTAGCAGCGTTATCGTTCTGTACCTGGGCGGACTTTCTTTCCTGGCCAGAAACCAACATGCCAATTTGGTGGAAAACATCTACACCACCTTGAAAAACAGGGATCTGACCGACGAACTCAGGCACCACATCAAACGCCTCAAGGATGAAGCCCATGCCCACGAACAGGTCAGGAAAGAGCTGAAAACCCTGAACGAAACACTGGAGCAACGCGTCGCGGAACGCACTGTAGCACTCAATGCCGAAACCGGACGCAGTCTTCGCGCCGCGAATGCGCTGAAACTGGCCAACAAACGCAATCAATCGATCCTCGACGCCGCCGGCGAGGGCATCCTCGGCATCGACGAACAAGGCAAAATCACATTCATCAACCCGCCCGGGGCACACATGCTGGGGCGAGATGTACATGCACTGCTCGGCTGTTCCTATATCGACGTGCTATTCGGCGGACAGCAACACGGAGGAGCGCTGTTGATCGAAAAAACCTTGCGCGAAGGCCTTCGTCATCGGGAAGACAAGCAAAGCTTCATGAAAAACAACGGGACACTATTTCCGGTCGACTACTACAGCACGCCGGTCCTGGATATGCAGCACGCCATCGGCGCCGTCATCACCTTTGTCGACACCACCGAACGCAAGCGTGCCGAAGTTGCGTTGCAGGACAGCGAACGCCGCTTTTCAGCCATCGCCAATTCGGCCCAAGATGCGATTGCCATGCTCGACGACCGACACGAGGTCGTGTTCTGGAATCAAGCCGCCACAAGCATATTTCAGTACACCGCCCGGGAAACGATCGGGCATTCGGTCTATGACCTTTTGGCGCCGCCAGAGCTGCGCGCGAACTATACGCGCGCATTCAGCGCCCTAGCTAAACGTTCGCGCGGCAAAAAAACCGGCAAAATCATCGAAATTCAGGCGATCCGCAAGTCCGGCGAACGAATCCCTATCGAGCTGTCCATCGGCTTGATCACGCTCAACGCACGCGGGCATTTCATCCTGGTCGCGCGCGACATCAGCGAACGCAGACGTTCCGAGCAAGCCCTCGCCGCCGAACGCGCCCTCTACCAAACGCTGGTCGACAACCTACCGTTGCGCATTTTCTACAAGGATACGAAGGGAACATATCTATCTGCCAATCGGCGCTTCGTGGAAGATCTCGACATCAGCGCGGCCGAACTCCCCGGCAAATCCGATCTCGATCTTTTCCCCGCGGAACTGGCACAGATCTACCGCGCCAATGACCGCCAGGCGCTGCAGTCCGGCAGCATTCAGGAGAACGAGTTTCAGTATCGACATGGAGACGATGAGCGCTTTCTCCACACCACCGTCACGGTTCTGCAAGACGCAGTGGGAACACCCACCGGCGTACTCGGAATCATCTCGGACATCACCGATCGCAAGCGCGAGGAGCAACGGCGACAGAAGCTTGAAATCCAACTACGGCATGCGCAGAAACTCGAAGCCGTGGGCCAGCTCGCTGCCGGGATCGCACATGAAATCAACACGCCGATCCAATTCGTCAGTGACAATACGCGCTTTCTCGATGACGCGTTCAAAGACCTCGAGAAACTACTGCAGATCGACCACCGCCTGACCGCATGCGAACCACCGGAATCGCTTATCGAAGAATTGCGCAGACTCTCCCAGGACGTAGACCTGGAGTACCTGGAAGACGAAATTCCCAAGGCCATCGCACAGTCCCTGCAGGGACTTGAGCGCATCGCTCACATCGTCCGCGCTATGAAGGAGTTTTCACATCCGGGCACTGAAACCAAGATTCCGACCGACATCAACAAAGCGATCGAGACGACTGTCGAAGTTTCCCGCAACGAGTGGAAATACTACGCCGACATGGAGTTCGATCCTGCCCCGGATCTCCCGCCCGTACCGAGCCTGCCTGTCGAAATCAATCAGATGCTCCTGAATATCGTCGTCAACGCAGCGCACGCCGTCGCCGAACGGGTCGGCGATAGCGGTCAAAAAGGGCTGATCCATATTTCGACGCGAGAAACCGAGCATCATGTCGAAATCCGCGTGACCGACGACGGATGCGGCATGCCGGAAACAGTACGCAGACGAATCTTCGAACCCTTTTTCACCACCAAGGAAGTCGGCAAGGGCACAGGCCAGGGGCTGGCCATAGCCTATTCCGCCGTCGTCGACAAACATGGAGGTACTATCGACGTGAGCAGCGAAGAAGGTCTCGGAACGACATTCGTCATACGGCTTCCGCTGACAATCCCGGCTGTCGAACAGGAGCCAACATGAACAAACGCATCCTATTCGTGGACGATGACGCGGACTTGCTCAACGGTCTTCGCCGTGCGCTACGCAAGCAGCGCAAGTACTGGGATATATCGTTCGTGCAGTCGCCCCAAGAAGCGCTTGCGCTCACCGCACGCATCGCACCGGACGCCGTTGTCGCCGATATGCGCATGCCGCATATCAACGGCATCGAACTGCTATCACGCATCGGGCAACAGCATCCGACAGCCATCCGCATGATTCTGACGGGGCATGCAGACCGGGAACTCGCCGCGCGCGCGGTCGGTATCGTCCACCAGCAGATAAACAAACCCTGCGACACCGCAACGCTTGTCGACGCTCTGCAAAACGCGCTTGCCTTGCGCGACATGCTGAGCGACGAAAACCTGCGCGCACTGGTGTCCACGACGCAGTGCCTGCCAAGCCTGCCGCATATTTACCAAGAGCTACGCACGATGCTGCGCAACGAGGACACGACGCTTCCCCAAATAGCTGATCTGATCGCCGAAGACCCGCCGATGACGGCGAAACTGCTGCAATTGGTCAACTCGGCATTCTTCGGCCCCGGGCGCCGCATAGCCAGCCCGCGCGAAGCCCTCGCGATGATAGGAATAGACACTCTTCAGAGCCTGGTCCTGAACGCGGGAATCTATTCACAATTCATCGCCGATCTTCCTCAAACCGAGCTGGAACTGCTCGATGCGCTGTGGCAGCGCAGCGTCGGCATCGGTACCCTCGCTCGCCAGATCGGTGCTGCCGAAGGACTCACCGGTCAGGAACTCGACAGCTGTTTCACCGGCGGCTTGCTGCACGGCATCGGACAGCTCATTCTCACGTTCAACCTGCCCGACCAGTGGCGTCAAATCGAACAGCTTGCTCAATCACGGCACATGAGTTTCAAAGAGGCTGAAAATTCCGTCATCCACACCGACCACAGTATCCTCGGTGCATACCTGCTGTGCCTCTGGGCCCTGCCGGTAGACATCGTCGAAGCCGTCGCCTACCAGGACCGTCCGGCACAGTCGTCTCACGGCTCCTTTTGTGCGTTGACTGCGGTACACGTCGCCAAGGCACTCTACAAAACCGACGGCGACCACCTAGATTCGCCCTACCTCGAATCGCTGGGACTTGGCGACCGACTGCACGCCTGGCGGGAAATCGCCGATTGCCAAGCACGCGAAACAGGCGCGTTATCATGAATCAAAAAATCCTGCTGGTGGATGACGAAATCAACGTGCGTCAGGCCTATAGCCGCGCCTTCCACAAGCGCTTCAATCTCGATACCGCGTGCAGCGGGCAGGAAGCCCTGCACATGATCGCCACCGATGGCCCTTATGCGGTTGTGGTTTCCGACATGCGTATGCCCGGCATGAACGGCATAGAGCTGCTGCAAGAGCTGCGTATGCTCACGCCGCACACCGTACGCATCATGCTGACCGGCAATGCGGATCAGAAAACCGCCGTCGAAGCGGTCAATAGCGGTGAGGTATACCGCTTCCTGAATAAACCCTGCAGCATTGAAAAAATGGCCGAGGCGCTGCAGGACGCGTTGACTCTCTATGATCAAACCTCATCGGAACGCGAGCGCAACTCGCAGAATGCTCAGGCCGTCGAGGAACTATCCAAGCGCCTTTTGCATCAGGCGCGCCACGACGTCCTGACCGGCCTTCACAATCGCCCCGCCTTCGAAGAAACCCTGGAACAGTTGCTCGAAGCCCCGCCCTCCGCCACAGATCACGCCCTCATCTACCTCGACCTCGATCTGTTTCGCGTCATCAACACAAGCGCCGGCCCGTCCGCCGGCGATGCACTCCTGCGCCAAACCGCGCAGATACTCGCCGACGCCTGCGGTAGTCAGGACGTACTCGCCCGCACCTCCAGCGACGAATTCAGCCTGCTGCTGATGAACAGATCGATCGCCGAGGCGCAACGTCTCGGCGAAGACATCAACATCCGCCTGCATGGGATCGGTTTTCAGTGGGATGGGAAGGACTACGACATCTCCGCCTGCATGGGCATCGTACCCATCACGCAGGATGAACGGCGCAAAGCCTCCGCAGTGCTCGGCACTGCCGAAACGGCGTGCAACGTGGCAAAAGACAACGGCCGCGGCCAGTTGCATGTAAGCAGCCCCAGTGACCCAGAACTCACTCGACATTTCAATGAGATGCAATGGGTAGGACGCATCGAGCACGCCCTCCAGTCGGACCGTTTTCGGCTCTATTACCAGACCATCTCACCACTGCAGACCAATGACGAGGGAGAACACTACGAGTTGCTCCTGCGTCTGGAAGAAGCGGATGGCACGATCATCCAACCCAATAGCTTCCTACCTGCAGCCGAGCACTATCATCTCTCGCCATTGATTGACCGCTGGGTGGTCCGCACACTGGTCCGATGGCTAACGGACAATCCGCAAGCACTGCAGAGACTGTCGATCTGCTCCATCAATTTATCAGGCCACTCTCTGGGCAACGCGGAAGTACTTACCGCCATACGCGAAATTTTTCCCAATAACCACCTGCCGGCGCACAAGATCTGTTTCGAAATCACCGAAACGGCCGCCATCGCCAACCTCAACAACGCCACACAATTCATCAAGGAACTGAAACAGGAAGGCTTCCTGTTCGCGCTGGACGATTTCGGTAGCGGCTTGTCCTCTTTCGCCTATCTACGCAACCTGCCTGTCGACTATCTCAAGATCGACGGTGTGTTCGTCAAGAACATCGCCCAGGACCCTATCGACCAGGCCATGGTGCGCGCCATCAGCGAAGTAGCCCGGGTCATGCACAAAAAAACCGTGGCCGAATTCGTCGACAACGAGGAGACACTGAAAATTCTGCGCGACATTGGCATAGATTATGTTCAGGGCTACTACCTCTCACGGCCGCAACCACTCGACCAGCTCGCCGACGTCCCAGCGGAGCAGGACATGTCGAATAGATGAGCGGCTGCGCACCGAACGTCGGATTCAAACCACGCCGCTGACGCAAGCCCTCTCCCCTCTGTAGACGCCTGTGACTGGGCGAGCACCTCGCGATGCGGCCATTCGTTCGGCGCCGATTCAAGCCATTCCCGTAATAGACAGAAGACTTCTCAAACAAATACATCCATACCCAAACCATCCCCTGCAAGGCGGTGGGATACAAGTTGAAGCGAACGTTTCAAACAATTGCTTGAAACGTTCGCTTCAATCGACTAGGCTTCACCTCACTGGTCAAAAGTCCCACCGAGCAACCACGTATGCATCACCAAGACAGCGCCCGGGATCGCCTCTGCAAGGCGGCCATTGAGGTCTTTGCCCAAAAAGGCTTCAACCGCGCATCCACGCGCGAAATATGCCAAAACGCAGGCGTCAACGGCGCCGCAATCAACTATTACTTCGGCGACAAGATTTCCCTCTACCGGGAAGTCACCCGACCTCCGGCTTATCTCACCGAGGTCCCCGAAGAATTGACAGATCCCAAAACCGGCCTGCGCGAAGGACTCATCTCGTTTTTCCGACCTTTCGTCCGCACGTTGTCCGACTGGTCGATCACGCCGCACCTCCACATGTTGTTCGTGCGCGAACAAATCCAGCCCAGCGGACTGCTCGGTGAGGAGTGCAACAACGGCTTCCGCCCCCGCTACGAGAAGATGCAGGAATTCCTGTGCCGGCACTGCGGCACCGATGAGCCGGACGACAACATCAATCACCTGACCTTGAGCCTGTCCGGTATGGCGATGATGCTGTTCATGAAGCGAGACATCGTGGAAGCCTACGCTCCGTCATTGCTCGACAACGAAGCCGCCGTAGAAGCGACATTGCAACGTCTGACGGACCAAGCCATGACACTCGTCCAGGCCGAAGCAGCCCGCCGTCACAACAACAACGCCTGACCCCAGCGAGACCCCCGCATGCCCCACACGCCCCCTCATATCGCCCCGTCGCTGCCGGAGAACAAGCTTCCGCGAAGCCGTGCTCTGCCCGTGGCAGCCTCGCCACTGGCGGCCGCTCTGCTTGGTCTGAGCCTCAGCGCATGTGCCGTTGTTCCCGCGTACCAGCCGCCGGCATCCGACGCGCCGGCGCACTACACGGGCACCAAGTTGGCCAAACAAACGGCCCAGGCAGGAAGTGCCACGGGCAACAACTCGCAACGGCTGCGTTCCGGCAAGACTCCGGCCCGGTGGTGGCGACAGTTCAAATCGCCCCAACTAGACACCCTGATCCGCGACGGCTTTGAGCACAGCCCAACGCTGGCTGCCTCGCGAGCCACACTGCGCCAGTACGTCTATCTAGCCAGTGCAGCAGGCGCCGCCTACTATCCGAGCATCGGCATCAATGGCTCGGCCACTCGCCAACGCTCACCCAAGCAGGGGGCAACACCTCCGCTGATATACAACACCTTCGCCGGCAATCTCACTGTCAGCTACAACCCCGATGTGTTCGGCCGCACCGGCTACGCCAAGCAAAGCGCGGCCGCACAGGCACAACAGCGCCGCTTCGAACTGCAAGCGGCCTACCAGACGCTGGCCGGCAACATCGCCTCCACCACCATACAGGCGGCGGGTTACCAGGCTCAGATTGACGCCACCAGACACATCCTGCGTGACCGCCAACGAATGCTTAAACTCGTCGAGGAGCAATACCGGCTCGGTTCCGCATCCTACAGCGACGTGCTCACCCAGCGCAGCGAAGTCGCCAACGCCCGGGCGAGCCTGTCATCGCTGCGTCAGGCCTTCGATCAGACCCGCAATCAGCTAGCGACTCTGACCGGCCGCTATCCGTCCGACGATATGGTGCAACTGCCTCAACTCGACCGGCTGACCCTGCCGGCGGACATACCCGTCGGGCTCCCAAGCAAACTGACCCAGGAACGTCCCGACATCCGCGCCGCCGAAGCGGGCCTGCGCGCCACTTATGCGCAATACGGCCTCGCCTACGCTCAGCGTTTCCCCAGTTTCGCGATCACCGGCGCTTTCGGGCAAGGCGCTCCCAAGCTCAGCGACCTCGGCGAATCCGCCTACAATCTGTGGAACATCGCTTTGAGTGCAAGCGCTACACTGTTTGATGCCGGCGCCCTCAAAGACAAGTCGCAAGCGGCCAAGGCAGCTTTCGAGGCCAGCACGGCAAGCTATCGCTCCACCGTATTGGACGCCTTCAAGCAAGTCGCCGACGGACTACGCGCATTGAATGCCGATGCCGAAATCCTGAAAGCCCGCAAGGATGCTCTGGACTCCGCACAAGGCGCGCTCACGATCATTCATGACCAGTACCGCCTTGGCAGTGCTGACTACCAGAGTCTGCTGACGGCACAGATCAACGCCAGCCAGACCCATATCAGCTACCTTCAGGCGCTGCAGCAGCGCTACCTGGACACTGCTGCACTCTACGTTGCCCTGGGCGGTCAGGCCTGGCCTGCCGAGGATAATTCATCCACCTCTCCCACCACGCACTCCTGAGGAGCTCACTCATGGCTTCCCGCAAAACGCGCCTCGCGTTCCGCATCATTTTCATGCTTGTATTCATCGCCGTGATCTACGGTGGTGTGATCGGCCTCAACCGATTCATGGGAGCTAAGTTCCTGGCAGCGATGGCATCCGCCCCACCGCCGGCCATCACTGTGTCGGTAAGCAAGGCCAAGCAGCAAACCTGGGAGAACCAGCTCCAAGCCATAGCGACTCTGAAGGCGAAACAGGGCACCACACTGACTTCCGAGTCCTCCGGCGCCATCACCGGCCTGCATTTCAAGTCCGGCACCACGGTGAAGAAGGGCCAGTTGCTGGTGCAGATCAACGACAATGTCGCCCGTGCCCAACTCGCCGCCGATCAGGCCAAACTGATCAACGCCAAACAGGAGATTGACCGTCAGCGCAAGTTGTTCGCCCGCCAAGCGACCAGCCAGGCCTCGCTACAGTCGGCCGAAGCCGCCTACCGCGAAGCGCAAGCTGCAGTCCAGGCCGATCACGCAACGCTGGCCAACCTGCAGGTGCGCGCCCCGTTCAGCGGTCACCTTGGCCTGCGCGACGTCAGCCTCGGGCAGTACATCACCCCCGGCACCGGCATCGTCGACATTCAACAGTGGAATCCGCTACGCGTAACCTTCAACCTGCCCCAGCGCGACCTGTCCAAGCTGGCCATCGGTGACGCAGTCAAACTGAGCGTCGACGGTCTGACCGGAAAACACTTCGATGGCCGCATCACCGCGTTCGGCTCGGCCATTGACGGCAGCACCCGTACCATCGCCGTACAGGCCGAGGTGAAGAACGCCAAGAACGAGCTGCGCCCCGGCATGTTCGGCCAGGCCACCATCCGTCTCGCCGCCAACACCAACGTCGTCGCCGTACCGGCAACCGCCATCACCTACAACACCTACGGCGAATACATTTACGTGATCGAGGACAAGGGCAAGGGCCCGGTCGCCGAACAGCGCATCGTGCAGACCGGAATCGCCCGTAACGGCATGATCGCCATCACCCGTGGCGTGAAACCAGGCGAAAAAGTGGTCATCGCCGGCCAGGTCAATCTGTATCCCGGCGCACGGGTCAATATCAGCCCCGCCCCCAAAGGCATCAGCTCCCCCGACACCGCAGCCTCAAGGAACTGAACCATGTCACGGCACCTCCACAACGCGCGCTGGACCGACCTGTTCATCCGGCGTCCCGTGCTCGCCGTCACGCTCGCCACCGTGATCGCTGTGCTCGGGGCGTTCGGTCTGAGCAAGCTCACCGTGCGCGAGTACCCGAAACTCACCACGACCGTGCTGACGGTCACGACCTCCTACCCCGGAGCCAGCCCGGAGACCGTACAGAGCTACATCACCCAGCCGCTTAGCCGCGTGCTGGGCAGCGTGCCGGATCTGGACTACATGACCTCCAGCAGCAGCCAGGGTTCCTCGACCATCACGCTGAATATGCGGCTGAACACGAGCCCTGACAGTGCCCTGACCAACACGCTGACCAAGATCAAGCAGGTCGAGTCGCAGCTGCCCAAGAACAGCTTCCCACCTACGGTCAACTCCTCCTCCGGCAGTTCGACGGCGCTGATGTACATCGCCTTCTACAGTCCCGATTCAACGATGAACACATCGCAGATCGTCGACTACGTAGCGCGCATCGCGCAGCCGCTGCTGCAGACCGTATCCGGCGTCTCGCAGGCGCAGATCCTCCCCCCAGGAGCCTCCGGCGGCAACGGCAACAATCAGGCCGTGCGCGTATGGCTTAATCCGGTACAGATGACTGCGCACAACGTCACACCGGGCGATGTCGAGAACGCTCTAGCCTCACAAAACGTCATTGCCGCTACCGGCAAGACCGAAGGCAACCTGATCACCGTACCGCTGACCAGCAACCTCGGCCTCACGGCCGCCAAGCAGTTCGACGATCTGGTGGTCAAAACCGTCAAAGGCACACCGATCTATCTCAAGGATGTCGCCCGCGTCCAGCTCGGCGCACAAAGCTACACTTCCCAGTTCTACTACAACGGCAAGCCGGCTGTGGCGATCGCCGTGAACACCACGCCGTCTGCCAACGCGCTGGACGTCGCCCTGGGCGTGAGCCACAAACTCGAGGGCCTGAAGAACCGCCTGCCCCCGGGGCTCAAGGTCGGCCTGCCCTACAACGCGGCTGATTTCATCCACAGCTCCATCGAGGAAGTCGCGATCACCATCGGCATCACCCTTGCCGTGGTGGTGTTCGTCATCTTCCTGTTCCTCGGTTCGGTCCGCGCCCTACTGGTACCTACGCTCGCCATTCCTCTGTCTCTGGCAGGCGCAGGATTCTTCATGTATTTGTCTGGTTATTCCTATAACCTTTTGACATTGCTTGCTTTTGTACTAGCCATAGGCCTAGTGGTCGACGACGCCATTGTCATGGTGGAGAACGTTCACCGACATATCGAGGAAGGCCGATCGGGTTTCCAGGCCGCGGTTCTGTCGGCCCGCGAACTCAGCCTGCCGATCATCGTCATGTCCACCACGCTGATCGCCGTGTACCTGCCGGTGGCTTTCTCCGGCGGCCTTAGCGGCATTCTGTTCACAGAGTTCGCCTTCACCATTGTGTTCGCCGTGGTCCTCTCCATGATCATCGCGCTCACGCTGTCGCCGGTGCTGAGCGGCGCGATTCTGCGCAGAACGCCGGAGCACGGTCTGAACCACGCGCTGAACGCCGCCTTCGACAAGCTCAACCACTGGTTCGACCGCTCGCTGCACAGTTTTCTTGAGTTCCCCAGCGTCGGCCTGCTGTTCATCATCGCGACGTTCATCGCGCTCTATTTCATGTTTACCGGCGTACGTCACGAACTATCGCCACCGCAGAACAGCGGCATCATCTTCACCATCGGCACCGCCCAACCCAATGCCGCACCCGGCTACCTGGAAACATACGGATCCCAGGTGCTGAAGGCGATGGACAAGTTCCCCGAGAAGCAACGCACCTTCATGGTCACCGGCTTCAGCCCCACCGGGGCCGGCAACAACGCCCTGATCACCGGCATGCAGCTCAAGCCGTTCAGTGAACGCACCAAGACCGCCACCGACCTCAAGCCGGAGGTGCAGCATGCGCTCGGCGGCATTGCCGGGCTCAAGGGTGCCGCGTTCACCCCGCCGCCGTTGCCGGGCTCGGCCGGCTTGTTCCCGATCGACTTCGTGATCACCTCATCCTCGTCCTACAAGGATCTCGACCACATCGCGAATCAGGTACTTGCCAAGGCTCGACAAAGCGGCAAGTTCCTGTTTCTACAGAAGGACCTCAAGGTCGACCAGCCGCAACACGAATTGGTGGTCAACCGCAAGATGGCCGCCAACCTGGGCATCAGCATGAGCGAGATCGCCAACAGCCTGCAGCCCATGCTGGCCGGAGGCTATGTCAACCGCTTCATCATGGACGGCTACGCCTATCAGGTCATTCCAGAAGCGCCGATGAACTTCCGCGACACCACCAAGTCGCTGGAGCAGATCCACGTCCGGGCGGCCAACGGCGCGCTGGTACCGCTATCTACGCTGGTCAGCTTCAAGACCAAGGTCATTCCCGAGAGCCTGCCGCAGTTCAACCGGCTGAACAGCGTCAGCATCCAGGGCGTGCCTTTTCCGGGCGTTTCGGATGGCGAAGCACTCAACCTCCTGAAGCAAACCACGCATGAGATCTCGCCGACCTCGGCAATCAACTACGCCGGCGCCTCGCGGCAGTTCATCGAACAAGGCAACACGTTCATGGTCTCCGTGGTACTCGCACTGATCCTGATCTACCTGCTGCTCTCGGCGCAGTTCAATAGCTTCCGCGACGCCCTCATCGTCATGTTCGCCGTGCCCATGTCAGCTGCCGGTGCGCTGCTATTCATGACGCTCGGCTTCGCCAGCCTGAACATCTACACCCAGATCGCCCTGATCACCCTGATCGGCCTGATCACCAAACAGGGCATTCTCGTGGTGCAGTTCGCCAACGACCTGCAGGAAAGTGAAGGCATCGGCCTGCGCGAAGCCGTGGAGAGAGCCGCCAGCATCCGTCTTCGGCCCATCCTTATGACCACGCTGTCGATGGCGCTCGGCGTGATCCCGCTGATCATCGCCACCGGTTCCGGCGCGCCGCCGCGCAACCAGCTCGGTATCGTCATCGCCACCGGCCTTGGCATCGGCTCCCTGTTCAGCCTGTACATCGTGCCGTTGATGTACCTATACCTGTCCAAGGATCACGCCAAGATCAAGGCGAACGAAGATGCCCAGCAGCGTGACCTAGACCGCCTCACCGCGGAAGAGGAAGGCGAGAACTGAGGCAAACGCCCTCGCGGCAACAACGATCGGCCGGGAAATCCCGGCCGATCTCGTTCCGCACGGACTGGATGCGTAATACGCGGCTGTTTCGACACACGCGGTCGGAGCGATCGCAATAAATTATGGAGTGCTTCCAATGAGGTTGACTTGGCGTGCCCTGCTGTTCTGTGTGCTACTGAGTGGTAGCGGTGCCGCTGCGGCTACGGGTACGACCTACGCTGAAGGCTATGCCGACGCCTTGCTGCAGCAGATTCTGCACTGGCAGCCCGGCAGCTATCGGATCGGCATTCGCGGCGGGACCCTGCAAGTGACGCCGCCGCCAGGCTCGAAGGACCCCGTTGCGAAAGTCCAGAAGACGCTCGAGTCGGTGCCCGGCGTACAGGCCGTACAGGTATTGAAGGGCCCCGAGGTTGCAGGAACGGGCTCCATCGACCTGCCTTGGCTGCATCTAGCCGGCGGGTCCTTCTTCCCCCGCGGCGATCTGTTCCGCCCGCTCATCGCCGACCCCAAAGAACCGCGATTTTTCACCAGCTATCGCGTGTACTGGACTCCGTATGGAACGTATCACCTGGGCGCCGTCGGCTACGGTGGAACCCTGGGCCTGTATCGGTGGGCGCAGGGACCCGCCGGGGGTCAGCTTCAGGTGGATTTCGCAGCCGGTGCATTTTCGCAGTTCAACCTCGACGAGGCCTCGCCGCAGCTTCTCAACACCGATTTCACAGTCGGCATACCGGTAACGTGGCGCCACGGTTCCAATTCAATGCGGGTGTCGTTCTACCATCAGAGTTCTCATCTCGGGCCTCGGTTCTTCGCGCAATACCGTCCGACCGACTATGCACTGAGTTACGAAGCCCTGAGCGCCCTGTGGTCGCATGAATGGGGACCCTGGCGCGCGTACGGCGGCGGAGCCTACCTGCTGTGGCCGACTCCCAGCGACCTGAAGCCGGTGCAGCTCCAGGGCGGTATCGAATTTCGTGGACAGCGTATTCTATGGGGGTTTGCCAAGGTAATCGCCGGTCTGGACATCAAAAGCTGGGCCGAAACCGATTGGAATCCCGACGCCAGCCTCAAGCTAGGATTGCAGTACGCCGGCTTCAATCCCGCGCACCGCACGCTGAGCGTCATGCTTGAGGCGTACAGCGGCCGCATGCCTCATGGACAGTTCTACAAGTTCACCGCAGGGTATGTCGGCATAGGGGCATATCTGGGCTTCTGAGTGTCGGTTCGTGCTTGCTCAAAAACCCATGGGCACGCCTCGTTGCCGTGTCTGCCCGAAGACGATGAAAAGGGAACGCGACAAAAAATCATGCTCCGCTGCGAGGCTCGCCTGCAGGGGCGCGCCGGCCGGCGACGCTGCGACCCACTGCCACCGCCGCAACCACCCACAGCGCAAACAGCCAAGTACTCCAGGCGACCGGCTCACCCAGCAGCGCCCATGCCGCCATCAGCGTGAAGAACACCTGCAGCAGCTGCACCTGCGAAGTCCGCGCCACTCCCGCCAGAGCCATGCCGCGATACCAAGCGAAGAATCCCAACCACTGACTTACCAGCGCAAGATACAAAAAGCCCGTCCAGGCCGACCACGGCGCCGCATGCCGCGGCCAGTTGAGTACCGCCGGAATCAGCAGCAACGGAGCGGCGAACACCAGGGCCCAGGAGATCACCTGCCAACCGCCCAGCTCCCGCGCCAGACGGCCACCCTCGGCGTAGCCGAATGCGGCGAAGAACACCGCCGCCAGCAACGTCCAGTCTCCGGTGCCGAGCAGCGTTCCGCCACGCCCCGCCGCATAGGCAATCACGCCAAGACTGCCCAGCACTGCCGCAATCCAGAATGCGCGAGGTGGACGCTCACCTGCGCGCCATGCGCCGGCAGCCGCCGTGACCAGGGGCAACAGGGCCGCCATCACACCCGCCTGTACCGCCGATAGATGTACCAGCGCCTCCGCGCTGAGCCAGGAGAACCCCGCCACCACGCCTATTGCCACCCGCGCCAGAGCCGGCCAATGGCGCCGTTGCGGCAGCCGCTGGCGAGTAGCTAGCAGCAGCACGGAGGCACACAGCGCCGCGACCACAGCCCTGCCGGTGCCCACGAAGGTCGGCGGAAGCCCCTGCAAGGCAAATCTAAGCGCGGGGAACGTCAGACTGAACGAGGCCACCCCGAGCAAAGCCCACGCCAGACCGGACTTTTCGTTATCCCGCGACATAACGGCATCCTTCCAAATGATGAAGGTTCACCATAACCGCCGGCCAATTTTCATTACAGATCCAGTTTTTTGAGATTAATACGGCACAGAATAATTTGCTCTGCTACTGTATTGCACAGCAATCCAGCACAGTACGGATCCCATGCCCCATCTCTATGAAACCGTTGCCGCCGAACTCGAAACCCGCATCGAGAACGGCAGCTATCGCCCCGGTGACCGTCTGCCCGGCGTACGCCGCCTGAGCACGCAGTTCCAGGTCAGCATCTCCACCGCTGTCGAAGCCTGCCGACTGCTGGAGGACCGGGGCCGTCTCGAAGTCCGTCCCCGCTCCGGCTACTACGTATGCGCCGCGCGCCCGCAACCCCGGCACGAACCCTCGGTTTCGCACCCTCCCGACGAACCCCATGCGGTAACCGGCCAACATCTGGTGCTGCAAATCGCCCGCGCGACCAATGATCCAGGCAACGTACAGCTCGCCGCCGCCGTACCCGACGTCTCCTTCCTGCCTACCGCCGCGGTGAACCGGGCGATGGCCGAAGCCGCGCGCAAACACGCCGCCGAAGGCTCGCGCTACGAGTTTCCCCCGGGCAACCCTGCCCTGCGTCAACAGATAGCCCGCCGCATGGCAGACCTGCGTTGCGCCGTCGGCCCCGAGGACATCATCATCACCAGCGGTGCACAGGAGTCGCTCACGCTCGCACTGCATGCCGTCAGCAAGCCCGGTGACGTCGTCGCCATTGAATCGCCGGCTTTCTACGGGCTGCTGCAGGTCATCGAGGCCTCCGGCCTGCAGGCTCTCGAGATCCCCACCCACCCGAGCGAGGGCATCTCGCTCGAAGCCCTGCAGCTCGCCGTCGAGCGCTGGCCCGTGGCGGCCTGCGTCGTGGTTTCCAACTTCAGCAATCCGCTCGGTTTCTGCATGAGCGACACGCGCAAGCAGGCCTTGGTCGAACTGCTCAGTGCACGCGGCATTCCGCTGATCGAGGATGACGTTTACGGAGAACTGGGATTCGGCGTGAACCGCCCCGGCGTTGCCAAATCATGGGATATCGGCGGCGGCGTGATCTACTGCAGTTCGTTTTCCAAGACCTTGTCGCCCGGCATGCGGCTAGGTTGGATCGTCCCCGGTCGCTATCGGGACAAGGTCGAATACGACAAATATCTGCTCAACCTGGCCAGTGCCACCCTGCCCCAATTGGCCATTGC
Source organism: Acidihalobacter sp. (assembly GCF_037381185.1). NCBI lineage: Bacteria > Pseudomonadati > Pseudomonadota > Gammaproteobacteria > Chromatiales > Ectothiorhodospiraceae > Acidihalobacter > Acidihalobacter sp. The sequence goes on along the minus strand of NZ_JARRQY010000006.1, from coordinate 6,994 downwards.
CCAACTACTCGAACGCGGTGGCTACGACCGTTACCTGCGCCAGGTCCGCCGACAGTATGCTGCCGCCGTCGCCCGGGTCAGCGACGCAGTCGAGCTGTTGTTCCCCACCGGCACCCGCGTCAGCCACCCTCGGGGCGGCTTCGTGCTCTGGGTGGAGATGCCGCCTCAGGTCAATGCCCAAACCCTGCACCGCTTGGCTCTGGAGGAAAATATCATCATTGCCCCCGGAGCCATCTTTTCCGCCAGCGGGAAATATCCCCATCACATCCGCCTGAACTGCGCCCTACCATGGGATACGCGCCTGCAGGCCGCCTTACGCCGCCTCGGCGAACTGGCAACTCGGCTGGCAGAGACGGAAAAAAACTCATCCCTGCTTTGTTGATACGGGTTGATACGGGTTGATACGGGTTGATACGGGTTGATACGGGTAGATACGGCAAGTCGAACAGTCATCTGCGCAAAGCCCTACCGCCCGATCAAGGCAATGTAATGACGAGACTGGCTGTACGCGCCGGCATTTGCACCACATCGTGATACGCCGCCAGACGATGATCGATATCGCCGTGCAGACTCAGGCGCATGGCGGAATAGCTCAAGAGCCCCACCACCGCCAGCACACCCGCGGCGCCCCACAAAGGCACCGTCCGGCGCAATGCGTGAACCACCTTGTCCGGTGGCTCCCAATGCGGAGCGAAACCGCTGCGCTTGCCCTTCAGATAAACGATTTCGTCACCCAGACGAGCAGTAAGGTAACCGAGCTTTTCCGTACCCTCGAGGCGGTACTGGCCTTCGAATCCCAACAGCAGACAGAAATAGCACACCTCAAGGGACTGGAGCCGCACAGCGCCCTGCGCACGTAGCTGCTCCAAACGCACGAAAAAATTCTCCCCCGCGAGATGATCACCGAACAAAGCCAGCTGCAGCGGCTCACGTGCCCACTCCTCGCGAAAACTGCAGGACGAGCTAAGAAGGACCTCGTCCACCAGTGCACAGTAGGCATACTTCGCCGCGTGCACATCCTCGGCGGGGATCCCCTGCCGACTGGCGGCCCGCTCCATATTGGCAAGGAATTTACGTACTTCAGTGGCGAACGCTTGCGCTTCCTGAGGGACCTGCCCACGCTTGATCAGCAGGAGCATGTAAAAGCCGTCGGACATCAGGTCGAGCAGAGTCCGCGGCATTTCTTCGGCCAGAGGCGCGCCCGCCCCTGCCGGAGTGGTAATAGTGGGTGTTTTATTCATGAGGTCACTGCCATCAGTTCAAGCTTGAGTTCCGGGATGCCCGTAGGCACGTAGATCATGATCGATTGCGACTTCAGCATGCGTTCGTAAAGCGGACCTCGCGCCTCGATCGCAAAATAGGTGCTTCCCGGTCGAACCGGGATCGCCGCGGGGACCTGCGGCGCATGGCTGAGCTTGACTCCCGCCAGCGCAGACAACACCGCCTTTTCCACATCGTCGGGTGCACCGACCTTGAAACGCACAGGCACCACGCTGACCAGTTCCGCGGGCGGTATCGCGGCATTGACCGCAAGATAAAAGGTTGCGCTCTCGTCGATCCGTTGCGAATCGAGATGGCCCAGATGGTACGACGGCCGCACCTCCGTAAGCGCAATGCCGAAGTAGCGCGCCGAGATGACGACATCGACCAATTCCCGAATGATTCCGAACAGTTTGTCGAAGCCGGCTCCGGAATCCGCGTGGTTGTAGGCGGGAAGATCGGACAGTTGATATGCAGGCGAAAAGGTCAGCAACGCGCCGGCCAGACGCAACAATTCCTGATATAGGCGTTCGGGTGCCAGTCCCGGGTTCTGGTAGATATGCGCCAACGAAGCGAAAGCGCTGTTCACCGTATGCAGCAACCAGAAAGACGCAATGTCGCCGGAGCGAAATTCAATCACGTGCTGCGACGGCTCGCGATGCAATCCATACAGTGCCTGCGCCTTGGCCTCCAGCGCATCGAGCAGACGACGCAACTGCAGGAACAGGCCGGGTGCGGCCCGTAAGCTGACGACGGGGGGGATATGGCGCATGTCCAGCTCGAACCCCCCCGTACTGTTGCGGCGCAACCGGGCGAGCGGCACGTCGATGAACGCATCGCGCGGCTGATCCTCCGTAAGCAGGCGTACCGCCTTCTTGAGGTAGACCAACTCCGCTTCGGCCGCATCGGAATAAACGTCCGGTGTCTGCATGCTGTCCTGCACATAACGAACCGCGCCGTCGATCGTGTCGGCGGAACAGTTGCCGCCGTACTCCTTCAGCAAGGGCATCGCCAGATAGACGGTCACCTCCTGCGTGCCTTCCGGAAGTGCATCCAGGGAAATCGGCGGGGGCAGCTCATCGCCATCCGGTGCGTTGTACAGCTCGCCATCAGGGAAAATCACCGACAGTTGCAAGGGGCGCAGCACACCGGTTGCGAGACTCTGAGTATCGAAACGGACCTGGCGTACGCCCCAGCCATAGGGATGCAGAGCCTGGCTGATTTCATGCAGGCGCGCCTCGTGGTACGCATCCTGGCGTTGGAAGTGCTGCGGGCGCAGGAACAGGCCTTCACCCCAGAATAGCTTCGCTGCTTGACTCACGCTGACCTCAACTCGATTCGAAAATTATTGATGCAGCACTTCAGCCGATCCCGACCGCAGCCGCTCCACAATCCGTCCCTTATCAATGATCCGCTGGCGTCGCCCTGCATCACGAGCCCGCCGATGGGCAGTGCACGGAAGCCAGGGAACCCGCATTGTCAGGCAGTGCGGTCACCAGCGCACCGCTGGTGGAAGACATCGCGCAGGCGTGCATACCCAAGGTAATGCCCGCCTGCGACGAGCGGGCCGTATCGTAGGCAAAGCGCCAACGCAGGGATGACGGCGAGCGGAACAGCGCCACGACTCCCAGATAGCGCGCGGTCGCAGGCAGATGCTCGACGCTGACATAGCGTTGATCCGGCAGCAGCAGCATCTCGCGGCTGTCGATCAAGTCGTCTCCGAGCGCGGAGCGGACTTTCTTCTTGCTCAGGAAAGTGTCGAACGACATCGCATTGAAGCGGCTCAAGGAGCGCAGATAGTAGACCTTGACCACCAGCGCGAGCGCCTTGTCGCCGTTTCCGGCATTCAGGTTCCTCGCCGTGAAAATCCGCATCTGCAGCTGCTGCCCGGCGGGTTCGCTTTTCTTTTCCAGACCGACCGCCTGCAGAATTTTAGACACGATGCCTACCGACTTCGACACCGTCGAACTCACCTCCCCCGCCTGAGTCACCGCGCTATCGGCAGCCTGCGGCGTGACGCCGCTGCTTGCGCATCCGGCCAGGGCCGACGCCAGAACCAAGCTGCCGAAACCGACTAGGAAACGGCGATAACCGGAATAAATGACCATTGGACAAATAACGTTCCTAGTTGGAAATGAACGACTGCGCCGAGCGGACAACGGCCAGCTCGCAAATCAACACAGTAGAGAAGGAAAGCCTCACGCCCCAGTTCCCATCCGTTTGCCCGTACCTTCGCGATCCTCCATCACTCCTCTCCCTTGAACCCGTTGGGACCTTGTGTCCGTGCCTGTCTTCTTCACGTGCTGAAGCATTTTTTACTTGCATCAGGCGGCACAATCATATACTTCTATTGTGGAATTTGTCGCCTACTTATTGTGTGGACTTGGACTCGGACTGGCGCAACGTGCGTCTCAAGCGGCGATCAAACAACGGAGAACAAGGGAGTTCGCTGGTGAACCCTCGTGTAGGAATCACTTTTTTGCTGTTGTTCATGATTACGGCTCTGGCCGGCTGTGCGTCGATGCAGCAATCGGGGAAATCCGCTGCGAGTCCCTACGATCAGCTGATGCAGCAAGCCGATGCGCTGTACAAGGCGGAAGACGTGGAAGGGGCCAAAACGGTCTACCGCAAAGCGGCCGACGCGGATCCGACGCGCGCTCAGCCCTGGTATCAGCTGGCCAAGATCAATTTCGACCAGCAGAACTACGGCCGCGCCATCGTCGACGCGCAGGAAGTCCTGAAGCGCAATCCCACCGACCCGAACGCCGAAAGCATTCTGACCGTTGCCGGCTTGCGCGTCGCGGTGGAGGCGTTGAGCCATCTCCATGAGGAGACCAATGTGCACGGGCCCGCACACGTGGAAGCCAGGAAACTGGCGGCAAAGATGCGCGAAACACTCGGTCAGAACGTGTTGGTTCCGCCCGCAGCAAAACCCAGGCGCACGTACAAACGCCCCTCGTCTAGCAAAAAACGGCGCACCGTGCAGCGCGCCACCCCCGTGCCGATTCCCGACACGTCCAAGTCTGCGCAAACAAATTCCTCGTCCGGCAGCAACCCGTTCCAGTCCCTGCCAGGCGGAGGACAGTAGTTCCAAGGTGCCCGGTACTCAGGCCAATCATTTCTCGGAGATATACCCATGGCGAAAAAGGAAAGCATCCAAAAACGCCTGCAGAAAGTGCGTCCGCCGCGTGTTCAGCTGACTTACGACGTTGAAAAGGGCGATGCGATCGAGCAGAAGGAACTGCCCTTCGTGGTAGGCGTGTTGGGTGACTTCAGTGGCGCCCCGGAGCAACCCCTTCCCCGCTTGCGGGACCGCAAGTTCATCAACATCGACCTCGACAACTTCGATGACGTCATGGCCGCCATGACGCCGCGAGCCGCCTATCGCGTGCCGAACACGATTGGCGGAGAAGGTGAGTTCGGCGTGGAACTGAACTTCAAGTCCATCGACGACTTCCGGCCCGAATCCGTCGTGCAGCAGGTGGAGCCACTGCGCAAGCTGCTCGATGCGCGCAACAAGCTGGCCGACCTGCGTAACAAGCTGGCCGGCAACGAAAAGCTGGAAGACATCCTTAGCGAAGTGCTCACCAATACCGAGCAGCTCAAGCAGATCGGCACCGAGTCGGATGAGGAACAAGCATGAATACCGAAGCAGCCAACAGTCAGGCCAGCCAGGACGCTCCGGCCGAATCCGTTGATCTGCTCGATCAGATCGTCGAACAGAGCCGGGTCGCGAAATCCAGCGCCGAGCATCAGCGCGCCAAGGACATCATCTCGGAACTCGCCCGCGAAGTGATGAGCGGCACCGTGGTCGTGTCGGACAACCTCAACCGCACTCTCGACTCGCGCGTGGCCGAACTGGACCGAATGATCTCCGAGCAGCTTAGCGCGGTTATGCACGCGCCCGAGTTCCAGCAGTTGGAGGCTAGTTGGAGAGGCTTGCATTACCTGTGCGAACAGACTTCCACCGGCGCCATGATGAAGCTCAAGGTATTCAATGCCTCGCAAAAGGAATTGAACCGCGACTTCCGCTCCGCGCTCGACTTCGATCAGAGTTCCCTGTTCAAGAAGATCTACGAAGAGGAGTTCGGCACCTTCGGCGGCGCCCCCTTCGGCGCCCTGCTCGGCGACTATCACATCGGACGCCAGCCCGAAGACATGTACTTCATCGATCAGATGTCGCATGTTGCGGCTGCGGCGCACGCTCCGTTCATCAGCGCCGCCTCGCCCGAGCTCATGGGTCTGGAGAGTTTCGCCGACCTCGGCAAGCCGCGCGATCTGGCCAAGGTGTTCGACACCGTGGAATACGCCAAATGGAAGTCGCTACGCGACTCCGAGGACAGCCGCTACGTCGGTCTAACGCTTCCGCACTATCTTGGCCGCCTGCCCTACAACCCCGTAGACGGCACCCCCGTGGAAGGCTTCAACTTCGTCGAAGACGTCGACGGCACCGACCACTCGAAATACCTCTGGTGCAACACCGCATATGCCTTCGGCGCACGCCTGACCCACGCCTTCGAAGACTTCGGCTGGTGTGCGGCAATCCGCGGCGTCGAAGGCGGCGGCCTGGTCGAGGACCTGCCGACGCACACGTTCCATACCGACGACGGCGAGGTCGCGCTCAAGTGCCCTACCGAAGTCGCGATCACCGACCGCCGCGAAAAGGAACTCAGCGACCTCGGATTCATCCCGTTGGTACATTGCAAGAACACGGACTATGCGGCGTTCTTCGGCGCACAATCGGCGCAGAAACCCCGCAAATACAACACCGATGCGGCCAATGCCAATGCGTCGCTCTCCGCGCAGCTGCAATACATCTTCGCCGTTTCGCGCGTAGCGCACTACCTCAAGGCCATGATGCGCGACAAGATCGGCAGCTTCGCATCCGCATCCAACGTCGAGTCCTTCCTCAATCGTTGGATCACCCAGTACGTGCTGTTGGACGACAACGCCACTCAGGAGGCCAAGGCCCAGTTCCCGTTGCGTGAAGCGTCCATCCAGGTGTCGGAAGTGCCGGGCCGCCCCGGTGCTTACCGCGCGGTGGCTTTTCTGCGTCCGCACTACCAGCTCGACGAGCTTTCGGTATCCCTGCGGCTCGTAGCGGAGCTACCCGCCTCGGCCAAAGGCTAAACCTTCATCCGAGGCAATTTGAAAACGTACCCGCTCGACCGGTACGTCAGTTCGTTAACCCTAGTTTTTCAACCCTCGCGTCAAGGAAGCAACGATGAAGGATATCTACATTAAGTTCAGTGGCCCGGACATCAAGGGCGAGTCCGCCGACAAGGACCACACCAGCTGGATCGAAGCCAGCTCCTGGGCCCACAACATTGCACAGCCCAAGTCGGCAACGGCCTCCACCGCCGGTGGCTTCACTGCGGAGCGCTGCGAACATGGCGACATGGAGTTCACCAAGGACATCGACGTGGTCAGCCCGCAGCTGTTCCAGGCCTGTTCCGGGGGTACCACCTTCGGTGACGTGCAGATCGACTTCATGCGTGCCGACGGAGACGGCAAGCGCGTGAAATACCTGGAAATCCAGCTCAAGAATGCCATCGTCGCCAACGTTGCCCCCTCCGTACGGGACGAAGGCCTGCCCACCGAAACCTTTGCGCTGAAGTACGCCGCGGTGCAGTGGCGCTACACGCAGCAGAAGGTCGGCGGCGGCCAGGGCGGAAGCTCGCAAGGTGCCTGGAGCCTGACCAAGAACGACAAGACCTTCAGCGCTTGATCGTTT